>JBBQPV010000088.1:0-7092 GCA_038216925.1 Bdellovibrionia bacterium | reverse complement strand
ACTGTGGGAAAAGATTAAACTTGAAAAGATAGAAATGATTAAACAACTGGAACTTGACTTGTTTGCTGCTTAGGAAATAAAAGAATGAAAATCATTTCGGATTACTTCTAAAAAATTTCTACCAGATCTGGGACGCGGCCCGCCTGAGGAGTTAACAGCGGCAAAGATTTTTGAAAATAACGTCGTTGATCTATCAGAAAAAAGGCAAAAAAAATCCGAAGAAGCGTCAGCTACTTCGGAATCAGAGAATTCTAACAACTTGGCGATCCGTGGTTCGCAAGTCGTTGGAAATGGTAGCGGTGGAGGGAATCGAACCCCCGACACTGCGAGTATGAACCGCATGCTCTAGCCAACTGAGCTACACCGCTGAAAGAAATTGAAATATAATGACTCTGGTTTGTGTTTGTCAATCTTAACGCAGACCTTTACATAAAGTGGATCGGCACCTTTTATCTTGACTTGAAATGCTCATCAATTAGAGCCTTATCGTATGAACAGCATTAGGTTTTTCAAATTAAGTGCCGTCGCGGCCTTAGTGGCGCTCACCCTCGCCGCTTGCGCTGAGATGCCTATCACGGACCCAGCCATCAAGGACCCGGTTTCTAAAGTGTTCATCGACAGCTATGAGAAGGTGTGGAGGGCCGTCCAACTTTCCCTAAGAAAATACCCCGTACGCACAAATAGTATGGAGTCAGGTATTTTGGAAACCGACTTTGTCAAAGGGGATAAACTTTTCAGTGACCCCAACGATCCCAAAAATAAAATGGGTCTCCGGTATAAGATTACCGTTCGAGCGGTTAAAGGGAAAATCGACGGGAAATCCGCAATTAGAATTACCGTGGTAAAAAATGCGGAAGGCCAACCAGATTTTTTTTCCGGGTATCAGCCTGTCAACACAAATGGTCTTGAAGAACAAACAGTGATGTACCGGATTGGTCGATTTTTGGAAATAGACAAGATTCAGTTAAAAGCTAGCCGTTAAGTTTTTTCTTTTTAACTTCGTACCATTTTTTCCACAAATATCTTTTATAAATTGCCGGCATGTTAGCATCGCCAAGTTTCTGCCCCGTGATGCGCTCTAATCCAGCGATCGCCGATGGAAACAATGTGGAATCGGCGTCATCAAGTACTCTGACAAATTTATCTTCCGTTCCTCTGGGAGAAAATTCAGAAAGGGCCTCTACAATGTGCCGTCTGATCCAAAGACTCTGATTTCTGTGATAATTTTCTTTGGTGTAAAGTTGTTGCCAAAGTTTTGAAGTGCACTCGGGATTCTTTATTTTAGCCAGAGTGTCCACCGCTTGAGTGCGTACCACAAGAGCAGGGTCATTTAAACTCACCACTGAAACATCATAGGCACGGCGTTCGTCAAAAAGAGGAATGACCTTCAAAGCAGCGTGCCTCAAAAACCAATCTTTACTTTTTAAAGCCTGATTCACCTCCGGCAGAGAATCCTTTTCTCCGAGGCGAGCCATGGCCATAAAAGCTTGCCATCTGATTCCTAAAGCACGGTCTTCACTAAACGCAATTTTTTTCAAATCCGAATAAATTTCCGGTCCAAGTTTTTTAAGCTGTTCGAATTTTGCATCCGTGCTTCCCGCCAAAATTGATTCTATTGATGGCTTCTGCCGAGGTAAGCTTGCGTTCACGGTCAAAGAAAGTGATAAAACATATACCGCTAATATTATTTTGATCATCGGCCCGCATCCTTCATGAAGTTTTCAAACTCTTCAATTAATTTTTGTCCCGTATCTTTATCATCTGCTGCTGGAGGTGCATCTACGACAGGTTTTGAAGCAAGTTCTGCCGCCTCTGAAACTAATTTATCTGGATCAATTTTTAATACATTTTCATCTGATTCAGCAGTCTCAGGCGCCGACGCTGACAGGGGCACCGATGGAGCTTGAGTCACAACCGCAGGTTTTTTTGGCGCAGTGACTATTGAAGACTCACCTACTTTTAATTTCTGCAATTCATTTTTAAGGCGAGTATTTTCTTCTTTGTATAAACTTAAGTTGGCGATGTCATCCTCAATGATTTCATATTCTCCCAACCTTGATTCCAGCTCCCGGATCTTTTTCTGAAAGTCCTCAACATTCACCGTGGAGGCCTGAGAGTTAGCCGCAGTGGCGGTGGCAGATGCTAATTTTGCGTCTGTGAGAGCCTGTTCTAACTCTTGTAGTTTTATATTTTTAGCTTCATTTTCCGATTTGAGTTTTGCCACTTCTGCAACTTGTTCCGGCGTTGGCGCTATGGGTGATGAAGTTGATGTTGGAGCAGATGCCGCGGAGGATATTCCTCCGGTAGGAACGGCGGTGCCACCGGGAGATGCAGAGACGGCGGACGGTGAATTAGAAATTCCAGAAGTGCTGGCCGGCGTACCCGTTGTCCCACCTGTAAGAGCCGCTCCTGGGGCGCTACCCGTGACCGGTACCACAGGACTTGGGACCGAGGAAGAATTTACCCTGGCCTGCGCTCTTTCCAAAACTTTTTCCATTGCTCGTTCGATGTCATCGGCATTTGGCGGAACTGAAGAGACTTCGTCAGCGCCTCCTTGCATGTGGGAAAATAACCACAACGTGCAAATCCCTAATATTAATGCAAAAAGAATTTCAATAAGCACCGTTTGGTGGCTGAACAAGAATTGGAGAAACCGCTCGGTTGTAGTCATCTATATAAATTGTCTCTTTTATGCAATGCATTAGTCAAAACTTTTTATTGTATATCTCCTTTAAATTCCTTAGAAAGTAGGGATGGCTAAAGTTAAAAATCTGGAACCTCAAGAAGTTGTTGAAATCCTCAAAGATCCCAAAACTATTATTCTAGATGTAAGGACTTTGGAAGAATTTGAAGAAGGGGCATTGCCTAACGCCCAGTTGCTTCCTGTGGATGATTTACCAGAAAACACGGCGCTCTTACCAAAAGATAAAACTGCCCAGCTCCTAGTTTATTGCGCTCACGGCGTCCGGTCCCTGCGGGCGACGGACTTTCTCCAGTCTTTAGGCTATGTTAATTTATTCAATATCAAAGGCGGGCTGGCTAGATTTTTGGAGGAGGTGGAAAATTGAATCATCTCAGCCATGAAACCAGTCCATACCTTCTTCAACATAAAGACAATCCCGTTTGGTGGTATCCCTGGGGAGAAGCTGCATTTGAAAAAGCTAAAAAAGAAAACAAACCGGTTTTTTTATCCATTGGCTACTCCACCTGTCATTGGTGCCATGTCATGGAAAAAGATTCATTTGAAAAGAGCGAAGTGGCCTCAATTCTAAATGCCGAGTTTATTTCCATTAAAGTGGACCGAGAAGAGCGTCCCGACGTGGACCATTTTTATATGAACATCGTAGTGGCGCTGACCGGTCATGGCGGCTGGCCCATGTCAGTTATCCTAACTCCGGACGGAAAAGCTTTTTGGGGAGGAACGTTTTTACCCAAAGAAAATTTTTGTGCACTTTTGAAAAACATAGCAGGAATTTGGAAAGATAAAAGATCTGAAGTACTGGAATCCGGAAATAAGATTTTGGAATTCATAAAGGACGCGGATAAAACCACCATCCAGTCTGATTCCATCCCTGAACTGACGCCAAAACTTTTTGAAACTTTTTACTTTAACTTTAAATATCACTTTGATGATGTTCACGGCGGCACAAAGGGAGCTCCCAAATTTCCCCCTGCCCTCACTCTTCTCACTCTTCTCAGATTTGCTAAAGATTTTTCAGATGTTCTTGAGATGGTTGAGAAAACTCTGGCAGAAATGAGAAGGGGCGGAATCTTTGATCAATTGGGAGGGGGTTTTCATAGATATTCAGTTGATGAGGCGTGGATGATTCCTCATTTTGAAAAGATGCTTTATGACAATGCCCTCATGGCTTTGGTAAACTTAGAAACTTTTCAAATAACCAAGAATCCGGAATTAGCGCAAACCGCCAGCGAAATATTTGATTATATACTAAAGGACATGACTTCTCCCCACGGTGGTTTTTATTCCGCAGAAGATGCTGATAGTGAGAATATAGAAGGAAAATTTTACGTTTGGCCCGCAGAAGAATTGGAAGCCGTATTGACTCCGTTAGAACTGGCGGAGGTGACAAAACTTTTTAATGTCACTCATAAGGGAAATTTTGAAGTTCACCGCACCGGTGATGAAGTTAAAAAAGAAAAGCCTGCCCCGGCCTTAACCGGCAATGTGCTTTACGTGAAGTCAGAGATGCATCTGAGTCATCTTTCCACTCCATCATTTCTGGCCACTAAAGAAAAATTATTAAAAGTCCGTGAAAATCGAGAGCGACCACTCCTAGATGACAAGATTTTGGTCTCCTGGAACGGCCTCATGATCCAAGCCCTAGCAAAAGGTTTTCAAGTTCTGCAAAATCAAAATTATCTCATAGCCGCACAACGCGCCGCCCGATTTATTCTCAATACTATGAAAACGCCGAAGGGAAGGCTTTTTAGAGTTTACCGGTCAGGTCACGCTAAAGTGCCGGCCATGGCAGAGGACTATGCAAATCTGATTTCCGCCCTCATCGAATTGTATCAGTGCGATTTTGATGAAAACTGGCTTCTTGAAGCAGAGGCGCTTCAGACAGCATTCAATCAGGATTTTTTTGACTCCACATTGGGTGGGTATTTTGATCATGACGGGCGCGACAAATATTTAGTGAGTAGGAATAAGTCCTTTGAAGACAACGTGGTACCTTCCGTAAACGGAGTCGCCGCAGGGAATTTACTTAAACTGTCTTCCTATTTTGGAAACATGGATTACAAAAGAAAAGCTGACGGCATTCTTAATTTAGCCCTCACCCACTTAGAAAAATATCCACGTGCAGTTCCCACGATGATTCAATATTTAGATAACGAGCTCTCTGGTTTTGAGCAGTGGGTTCTAGTCAGTGACGGCCCGTCGACAATTGGCGACGAAAAAATCATACGATGGCAACAAACCTATGATCCCAGAAAAATCATTGCATATAAGACCGGCAAAACCGGCGCTGATTCAAAAATACCTCTCATCGCTGAAAAGAAAACGGTGGACTCATCGCCCACCGTTTATGTTTGTCAAAATAATACTTGTTTAAAGCCTGAAGTCTTAATCCACTCCTAGGGTTGATTTCATATATCTTACAAATTTAGCGTCGGCTTCTATGGGGCCAAGCTTAGAGGTCGCGTTGTCTACTAATATTTGTGAAGCGGAAACGCGGAATGTAAGATCATTAAGATCCGTCATATCTTTTTCCACAACCTTGACAGAAGCGAGAATCTCTTTTAACAAGGGCGCATTTTTAGCAAGCGCGGTGCTTATTAAGGTTTTAGCAGCCGTTAAATTTGCCGCTAGCCCTTGCTGAATGTTAGACGCGGTCTGTGCGTCGGCTTTTTCTATGGTGGTGGCCTGGGAAACAATAACTCCCCACAAACTCTGCGGGCTATCACCGTAAGTGGCGGCAAGTTTTGTAGCCAAATCAGGAGCTTTAGCTTTCAATAAATCTGTGAGAGCTTTTTCCCGAGTAGCTGCAGTCACTTTTCCTGATAGAATGTCCTTTGCTTGGGCAATTAACGCAGGTTTTGCCTGAACGTCTTTCAAAGCAAGATCACGTCTTTGAGAAATCGCCTGGCCTTTTGCGACCAATTGGTAAACCACGCTATCCCCACTGGATACCTGAGCCGCTCTGAATTCGTCCTGGCCGTTTGCACCTTTGAAACTGACAATTCCTTTTCCAAGGACATCTGCGCAACCAAAATCATTCTTAGAACAAATTCTCATCTTATCAGCAAATTCCTGATTTTGATCAGACACAAAGTCTGAAAGAGCGATGATGGTTCCGTAGTACTGGGTTGTTAAATTTAAAGACGCCGGAACTGAAGCCTGTACCTGCGCTCCACCTCGGGTTGTTAAGTTCTTAGAGACAATGACGTTATTATTATTGATTAGAGCATTGATTAAGCTTGAGGCAATCATCTTTGACTGTGGAGAGAAATACATATTCGTATTCATGCTGAGCTCTTGATATTTCTCAACAGGAAGCCCGCGAGCCCCCATCACAATCACTGCGGCAAGTTTGTCATAAATATGGCCCATGACGGTCTCATTTTTAAAAGCACCGTCCACCTCTATTTTGCTCAACAAATACTTAGCGTCGGGACCAGGTTTCAAATCTACAATATTACTTCGAACCTGCGGCAGAAGCTGCTGAGCTTGATCTCCCGATACTCCTTTAGAAAGCAGGTAAGCCACGATGCGGTCATCGTCTGATCCTGCTACACCGGGTAATGCTTCCAAAGTATAAGTGCCTTGTTCATTTTTGAGAGGATAGTAAGAACCTGGCTCTGGAGTTCCCAGAACATCTACAAAAAAGTTCCCCACCTGATAATTGGCCATCACTAAATCCGCAAATCCGTTAGCCCTGTATGATTTGGGATCTTTTCTGAATCCACTCATGTCATCGGTGAGAAGAAAATAAACCATCTGAGACCAATCGGAAATGTCTATGCCTTGAGCGGAATATTTTTGAACCACCGCTGGGTCACAGATATTTGCAATCTCGCCGGCCTCAATGGAATTTCTCATAAAAGCGACGTCACATTGGCTCGCTCCTGCAGAAACAGTGGGCGAGGTGATGAATTGATAAATGAACTCATCTGACACTTGACGAAGAGGCAACATAGTTCGACCTAGAACTCTTCCAAAATAAGCATTGGGGTCACCAAAGTTAAGTCTATCTCGTCTGAAGTTACGGAAGTAATAGTTAGCACCGTAGTCTTCAATCATTTTAGCACTGGTGGCTGTGACGTTTGAACCTTTATCAAATTGTCTGCACAAAAGATCCTCACCCAATTGGTGATCAGTACAAAATTTGTAATCTCTCACTACGCCAGTGATTGGATCTCCACTTTTATTTATGCTGGTGTTGTAGGCAAACCTGATGGCCGCAAGATCATAGTTCCCGGTTCCACCAATGGTTTCCGTGAATCCGCCGGTGTAGTCCATAACAGAGGTGAAATCATAGCTCCCCTGCTCAAGCTCTATCTCTGCACGCTTAGGATCGTCAGCGGCAAGGGCTTGTTTTTGTCTCTCCAAATCATAAAATTTTGGAGTGT
>JBBQPV010000087.1:0-7129 GCA_038216925.1 Bdellovibrionia bacterium | reverse complement strand
AGCCCCAATAACCAAAGTTCCTGCCTGTTGGGGAAGAAGTGTGTAGTGATAAATCAAAGTTTTTAAATATTGAAATGACCCGTTTTGATAAATGCTCCGAGAAGTTGAACCTACCGTGCTTCCCATCACTTCGAAACCTGCAAAATCAGGCAATTGGGGATGCACATCATCGGATTGAACATCTCCGCTGAGGGTTAATGCCAAATTAATGGTTTCATCCAAAGAATATTGATTGCGGTCCACTGTGGCTCTGAAAGTAACTCCATCTGCTTTGCTTACGCTTGCAATCAAAAGAAAGCCTATAAAAAAGATTTCACCAATCCTTTTCAATTTGTCTCTCCTGATGTTTTTTTGACTTATCCTGCTTTGCACGTATTTCCTGCTCTTGACGTTTTAATTCTTCTAGAATGCGACGAACATCGTTTTCATTCAAGGCCTGACTTTTAAAAGGCTTGGGTGTGGCCCGGGGCGTTGGTTGCGGCTGTGGCCCGGGCTTTTGCTTTTGGTCCTGGTCTTTATCTTGATCTTTTTTGTCTTGATCTTTTTTGTCTTGGTCTTTTTTGTCATCTTGGTTTTTTTTATCCTTATCTTCTTTGTCCTTGTCACCCTTGCCACCACCGCCCCCTTGCGGATCTCTCAGGGCAAGTTCGATATTTGTTTTAGTTTCTACAGAACCAGGATTATATTCCAGCGCCTTTTGATAGTACTGGAGGGCCTTAGGAATATCTTTCATCTCCACCGCCACGTTTCCAGCGTTAAACATAGACTTAAATTTTAAATCCTGTGGAGCCTTGGGAGAATTTTCAACTCCCTCAAATTCACTTAACGCTTTTGCAGGCTCATTATTTTTATAAAAAGCGTCGGCCAAATTAAAATGCATGGTGGGATTGTAAGAATCTTTTGCCAGGGCATCGGCAAAATTTTTAAAAGCCTCATTGTACTTCTCTTCTGAAAACTCTTTTACACCCTGATTATTTTCATCAATAGACGGTGGTGCAAACCCCGAGCAGAAAATCAAAATGACAACAAGGGATATTCTTTTCATTCTGCTCCCATCTCAAAGCGGCCCCGCCATGGACTGCGGGAGGTTTTTCTATCCCCAATAAGAAGCTCTAAAAATCCGAAAAGAATTCCAAGCATTAACGGAATTTGAAATTTTTCATCATAATCTGTAGACATTTGAGATTTGAAATCTGCCTTTCCTAATTTATCAAAATCGGCGATGAGGTTTTTAATCTCTCCCTCATCAAATGTAGAATGAAAGTAGCTTCCTCCTCCGGCCCGAGTGAGTTTGGAGAGCCCTTCATCGCTTGGCATACTGAGGACAGGTTGGTTACTCCTATCTTTTTTATAAGAAGTCAAATTTCCTCTTTCATCTCGAATGGGAATCGGAGCACCTCTAGCCGACCCAAACCCCAGAGCAAATACTCTGACCCCTTGGTCGGTGGCCTTTTTCATTGCGCTAATGCCGCCGGGCTCATTATCTTCACCGTCTGAAGCAATGAGAAGCACACGGGTGGGCTTTGTGCCATTTAATCCTTCCACTCCCCCTCTTTCAAACGCTCTAATAGCTTCATCCGCCACGTCTTTAAAATTTGTTCCTTGTGTACTCACAGAATTTGTATTTAAAGAGGCCACATACATTTTCACTGCACTGTGATCTGAAGTCATGGGAGATACGAGAACGGCACTTCCTGCGAAAGCGATGACACCCACTCTGTCTCCTGACAGAAGATCTAGTAAATGCATGATCTCATGTTTTGCATGTTCCAATCGGGAAGGCTTGTCGTCCTCCGCAAGCATGCTGGTGGAGACATCAAGGGCGATAATCATTTCAAGTCCAGTTTGCTTAACCTCCGACCTTCGTGATCCAAGCAGTGGCCTAGCTAAACTTAGCGCAAAACAAATCATGCATAAAACCTGTAAACTTAGGTGGAGTTTTCTTTTAAAGGGACTCACAGAACCAGTGAGAAATTTCTGACGTTTTTCCCCGAAGTATTTAGTTAATTTATAAATTCCTTGTTTATAACTTAAAATCGCAAATATAAATAAGGCTAGGGCTGCCCAGAGAAACTGCAACCAAGTTGGGTCCGCCCACTTAAACATTACGGAATCCTCCGCAAGATGGTGCGAGAAATAAGAAACTGAAATACGAATATCCCCAGCGCCATTTGCAGCCAAGAACTAAATAGCTCTGTGTACTTTACATATTGATTGACTTGAATTTTAGATTTTTCTAGTTGGTCAATTGTTGAAAATACTTTTTTCAAAGCGTCGCTGTCCGTGGCCCTAAATGCTTTGCCGCCGGTTTCATTGGCGATTCTCTGCAAGAGATCTAGATTAACACTGGAGTGGATGGCTTGATACTGCTTAACTCGTCTACCAAAAGGATCTGTTATATAAACTGGCATTTTGGCCTCACCGTCTCTGCCAATTCCGATAGTGTAAACTTTGATACCGTATCCTTTAGCAATCTCTGTAGCGGTGTCAGGATCAATTGTCCCCGTGTTACTCTCACCGTCTGTGAGTAATATTAATATTCTATTCTTAGCCGTTGACTCTTTTAGCCGTGCGACGGCATTTGCTAGCGCCACTCCGATGGCCGTACCCTGTTTTATGTTTTCCGTGTTGACGTTCCCTAAACTTTCCAAAAGAACATTGTAGTCTAGCGTGAGTGGTACCCTGGTATATGATTCACCGGCAAAAATAATGAGGCCAATTCTGTCACTTGTGCGCTTTTTTATAAAATTTCTTATCACACTTTTTGCCGCTTCAATTCTATTGGTGGGTTCCATGTCTTCAATTTCCATACTGTCAGAAACGTCTATGGCCATCATGATATCGATGCCCTCAACATTTCTGTTTACTTTGGAATTTGCTTGTTGAGGCCGAGCAAGAGCCACAACCGCTAATCCAAGGGCAACTACTTTTAGAAAAAAAGGGAGAAACAATAATTTACTTCTGGCGGTACCGGGAATTTGTTTTAGAATCAGTGTTGAACTAAATTTAAGGGAGCTTCTCTCTTTCTTTTTTTTAAAAAAACTAAAGAGGAACAGGAGTGTTAATGGAACTAACAAAATCCATGCCCAAGGAGAGGCCCACTTCATGATGTACCTCTATATAAGATGCCACCAATATTTTTGGACACATCGATGAGCCCAACGCATTTATCCGATGTCACGTCTACTTTTGCAAATTTGATTTGATCTAAGGATTCAAAGACGGATTGTAGGGGAACTCCCGCCGCAGACATAAACTGGGGTTGCTTTTTTCTCAACGTTTCAAAAAATTCCTCCGAGGTCAAGTCCTCCGCGGCGAAGCTAAATTTTTCTCCAATGGCTTTCTTTAATATCACCGTGAGTTCCAGAGCAAATTTTTTATATTCTCCCTTAAAGTGCCAATTCTGAGACTCAAGTTTTTGTAAACTTTGTGTGAATTTTTCTTGCGGAGTTAAGATCCTTTGGGCGCTTGAGGCCTCTAAAATTTTCAGAGCCCTTTGTTTTTTCCATTTCAAAAACCTTTTCACGCAAAAAGCTACTACTACAATTAAGATGACCGCCCACATGGCCCACCACCACCATGGCGCAGGCAAATTTTCTGGAGGTGCAATAGGATTGGGTTGAGGTTGCTCTTGACCTTGGCCAGCTGGGGGAAGCACAGATTTGACTTCAAACTGCAGCGGAGAAACTTGAAACCGCTGGCCGCTCAATTCCATGGTCACTTTTCCAAATTCAAAATGACCGGTCTTATATCCCGTGATGGATTGTGAAATAATATTTCCTGTGACCTGTGGCCGCCCTAAAAATACTAATGAATAAGGGACATCTGATTCACCATTCTTAAATTCAGGCTGCGCTCCACTAGGTATAGCGGTGTTTTCAGGAACCACACACTTTAATACTAATTTTTGTCCCACAGTAATGGGAGTACTAGAATCTAAGCTGCATGGAAGCTGGGGTAAAACTTTCTCAGGGGTCATTTACTTCCCCTTTGACGAGATGAAAAAAATTTGATCAGCGGATCAACAAAATTTTTAGTTGTGTCGACATAGATTGTTTGAACTTGGCTTTTTTTAAGCTTGTCGTCACGGGCCGCCGCACGTTTTTTATAAATTCCTTCGTAATTTTTTCTAAACCAGTGGCTTGAAGTGTCCACAGTGATGATTTCCCCTGTTTCCCCGTCTTCAAAATCGACTAGCCCTAACGGTGGAATACTTTTTTCCGCCTTGTCTTCAACGGCCACTGCAATGACATCGTGTCTCCGGGCAAGGAGGCGTAGCGGCCTCTCAAACCCTTCACTGAGAAAGTCACTCAAAATAAAAACTGTGGCACGCTTATGGAGAACATGACTGAGATGTTCTGCTGCAAGTTTGATGTTGGTCTTCCGGCTTTTAGGTTTAAAATAAAGTAAATCTCTTAGAATACGGTGCACATGACCGCGCCCTTTTTTGGGCATCACAACATGCTCGATTTGATCTGTGAAAAGCATGAGACCAACCCTGTCATTGTTTTTCTGGGCGGCAAAAGAGAGTACAGCGGCAAGGTTCACCAGCACTTCTCCTTTAAGATAATCTCCACTACCAAAAAGGCCAGACCCACTGATGTCTACCGCCAACATCATTGTCAGTTCCCGTTCTTCTTCATATCTTTTAACAAAAGGCTTTCCAGTTTTAGCGGTGAGATTCCAACTTATGGACCGCACATCGTCCCCAGAAACATATTCTCTAAAATCCGCAAAGGTGAGGCCCTGACCCTTAAAAACCGTGTGATATTCTCCAGCAAAAAGGTTGTTCACCATTTTACGAGTGGAAATTTCTAGTAACTTAACTTTTTTGAGAATCTCTTTTGGAAGCATCTGAACTAGGGCACTTCTATCTTGTTTAAGATTTCTCTAATAATGGCATCTGATTTAATTTCTTCCGCCTCTGCCTCATAAGTGAGAAGGAGGCGATGCCTCATGACATCATAGGCCACAGCCTTTACGTCCTCTGGTGTTACAAACCCTCTCCCTTTGATAAAAGCATGGGCTTTGGCGCTCTTAGTTAAATTAATTGTCGCCCGAGGAGACCCTCCCACTTGAATGAGGTTGGCCACAGAATCCAGTCCGTATTCTTTTGGTTGGCGACTAGCCATGACTATTTCTACGATGTAATGTTTAACTTTATCGTCTACATAGATGCTACGCACTAGTTCTCGAGCTCGGTGTAACTCTTCTCTCTCAATTATTTTATTTACCACCGGGGTTTCCATGGCGGTCATGCGAGAAAGGATTTCCCCTTCTTCCTCCCGGCTGGGATAAGTCACGAGCACCTTAAACATAAATCGGTCCATCTGAGCTTCAGGCAAGGGATATGTCCCTTCTTGTTCTAGAGGGTTTTGTGTGGCCAAAACTAAAAAGGGATCGGCAAGCTTATGGGTTTCATCCCCAATGGTGACTTGTTTTTCCGCCATGGCTTCAAGAAGTGCGGATTGAACTTTTGCCGGAGCTCGATTAATTTCATCGGCTAACACGATGTTAGTAAAAATGGGTCCCTTTTTAACGGCAAATTCTCCGGTCTTTTGATTAAAAATCATTGTCCCAATCAGATCTGATGGCAAAAGGTCCGGCGTAAATTGAACTCTTTGAAAATCTAGATTAACCGCATCCCCAACTGATTTTATAGTCAGCGTTTTTGCTAATCCAGGGACGCCTTCCAAAAGAATATGACCGTCGGTCAGAAATCCCATGAGAATTCTCTCCAACATGTGTTTTTGACCCACAACGGCTTTTCCTACTTCTCCTAGAATTTTAGGAACAAAACCACTTTCTTTCTTAATCTGCTCGTTGAGTTGCGCAATATCGACTTTCATGTTGGAAATCTCCTTGTTGTCCTTGGTCAAATAATTATCATTGTCCCACCCCGGGGATACAAGCGTTAAGATTGACAAGATTTAAAAAATGGACAAACTTTGAATGATGCAAATCTACAAATATAAGAGTTGGATTTTCCTAGCCGTGTTGACGGGTCTAGTTCTCATCTTGGGAGAGGAATTGGGCGGACGTCAGGGTCTGCTGTTGAGTTTTGTTCTGGCTTTGATTTTAAATTATATTGCGCTGTTTTTCAGCGCCAGGATTCTACTTTGGACTTATGACGCAAAGTTGGTGGAAGGGGCAGATGCCTACGGCCTTAAAACTGCCGTCTCCAAACTTTGCAAAAAGGCCGACATCTCTTTACCCCTGATCTATATCCTGCCCACACCATCCCCGAATATTTTTTCCTTGGGTTACTCGGTGGACAGTGGGGCCATAGCAATCACTGAAGGCGCTTTAAAACTTCTCACTAAAGACGAATTACAAGGAATTTTAGCCCATGAGTTGGGACATATCATAAACAATGAAACGTTTTCCATGATGGTGTCCGCCGCGTTAAGCTCCATAGTGATGTATGTGGCTGGGCTCCTTCGATGGATTGCAGCGTGTGGTCAATCCCCAAAAGAAAAAAATCATCCTGAAAATTCATTGGATATGATTTTGACAGCAGCCGTCGCTCCGCTGGCTGCGCTTCTTATACAGTTAGCTGTACACAAAAATAGAGAGTTTGCTGCAGACTCAGAGGCATCGGAACTCACCGGAAATCCTCAGGCCCTTGCCAGCGCGCTGTGGAAAATTCATCATTATTCTCGTTCGAATCCAATGCCCTCAACCCTTGCCACTGCCCATATGTTTATTATAAATCCACTTAAGCCCGGCGGGTTGGGGTCATTGTTCAGCACCCATCCCCCTATTGAAGAAAGAATTAAACGATTGTCAGGAAGGACACTATGAGCGAAAAACAAGAAAAAAAATTAGAAGCGTCATTCATCACTTTAGCCATGTCCATAGCGTCAGCGGCTGCGATGAGTTTAGGACTGGCACCAGATCCCCAGACTCAAAAAACCGCAGTGAATCTTGACATGGCCCGCTTTAACATCGATCTTTTAGAAGTTTTGCAAATTAAAACCAAAGGCAATTTGCAAAAAGAAGAAGAAGATTTCATGAAGGTTGTTGTGGGTGACTTAAAACTAAAATTTGTCGAGGTTTCAAAAAAATGAAAATTAAAAACTGTCTCCTTACTTTTTTTATTTTAATGTTTTCTGTCGCTGGATTTTCT
>JBBQPV010000086.1:0-7218 GCA_038216925.1 Bdellovibrionia bacterium | reverse complement strand
TAATGATAATTTTATACCCAATATCAATAACCTGAGTGGATTGAGTAAAGAGTTTGATGACGTCTTTTCCAAAGACTACTAAGAGTAGTGCTGAGAAAGTCATGACCAGAAAGCCCAAAGTTAAAGAGGCGTATCCGGCTTCCATCGCCTCCCTTAGTTTTTTTTCCCCAAGATAGTGTCCCACCCGCACTGCGGCGGCAAAGGAAATCCCCAGGGGGACCATAAACGTGAGGCTTGCAATGTTTAACACAATGGAATGAGCGGCTAGACTAATTGGATCAATGCGCGCGGCTAGAACAGTTGAAAATGAAAAAACTCCGATCTCAAAGAAATTCTGCATGGCGGCGGGAAGTCCTAGTTTAAAGATTTTATTCCAATAGGGCCAAAGTATATTCCAGTTTTTCACCTTGGCTTTCTTTAGCGCCAAAAAAATAATTACGGAACACATGATGATTCTATTTATAAGCGTAGAAAGTGCTGCTCCTCTTATTCCCATGGGATGGGTTCCCCAATGACCATAGATGAATAACCAGTTCATTAAGACGTTTAATGTATTACCAAGGAGGGTCACAACGGTGACGGTGGTTGCAAATCCCGTAGCCTGCAAATATTGCCGCTGAGAAAAGAAAACCAGGAACGGGATCATTGATAAATTAAAAATAAATAATACAGACTTAGCGCCGCCGGCAGTGACGTCGGGAACGCCAAGAAGTCTCAAATTATTTCCAATGATGAGATTGAGGAGCATAAGCGGAACGGCGGCTATGATGGCAAAATAAAATCCCTGGAGGAGCCATTTATCTGCTTGGGGAAAATCCTTTTCTCCAGTGGCTTTTGAAATAAAATGATCTAACCCGGAAAGTAATCCGGCTCCAAACATGGCGGCAAAAGAAAACACGGCGGAGCCTATGGCCACACTACCAATGGCGTGGGGTCCAAGTTTTCCCACCATAAATGTATCCACAAGCCCCATGGCCATTTGACCTAATTGAGTTGCAACCATAGGTGCGGCAAGTTTGAAGGTGGGTGGAAGTTGCCTTCTTAATGATTTAATCAAAATTATACTTTAAGAATTTTGCCCAGAGTGCTCATCAAAAAGCCCAAGCTCAGGGTGAATGACATGAAAATAGTGAGGCGAACCCATTGTCCAATGGATTGCAGAAATTGAAAATCGAGGAAGTCCGGACCAAACATATTTGAAGCAAGCCAACAGAGAAATCCTAAAACAAACGTGTAGAAAAGCATTCTGCCTAATTCATTATGCCTTGTCATTTTTCCAACAATAAATCCGCATAATGCACCTAAAAACACGTGGATTATAAGACCGGTAATATAAACCGCTGGAGGCGCGCTGTAAGAAAAGGCTTTGCCATTGAAAATCAAAGATCCTGTCAGCTGAAGCCACCAAAGGCGACCCGCCGTCTCCACCTGAAAAAAACTACTAACCAGGAGCATGATCGTGCTGGCCACGATGCCGCAGAAAACTCCCACAGCCATTCGTTTTATATTGGAATGAAGAAGCGAATCTAAGACTTCAGTGCGTGTATCGGAGGTGTTTTCCATAAAAAGTAGTGTAACGGGGGACACTCGACAGTTCAACAAAATTGTTTTATGGTTTTCAAATGAAAACAGCTTTCACTGAACTTCTGAAATGTGAATATCCCATCATCGCAGGTCCTATGTTTTTGGTCTCCACAGTTGCGCTGGTGACGGAAGTGTCAAACGCAGGAGGCGTAGGTGGATGCCCTTCATTAAATTGGAGAAGTTCTATTGATTTCGACGCAGCGCTTGAAAGTATAAAGTCTAAGACGGCAAAACCCTTTGCCGTAAATTTAATTGTTAATAAGGTCAACCCTCGGGTAAATCAAGATTTAGAAAAATGCATAAAACATAAAGTTCCCCTTGTGATCACTTCCCTAGGCAATCCTAAAAAAATCATTGAGGGCGTTCACAGTTACGGAGGTAAAGTTTTTTGCGACGTTGTTGACCTGGCCTACGCGGAAAAAGTTCAAGACCAGGGAGCTGACGGCGTCATAGCCGTATCCGCAGGGGCGGGTGGACATGCCGGTCCCATATCCCCCCTTGTACTCATTCCCTATCTCAAATCAAAGATTAATATCCCTGTTGTTGCTGCTGGCGGAATTGCTACGGGCCAGCAAATTTTAGCGGCCCTTGTCTTGGGTGCAGATGCTGTTCAAATAGGAACAAGGTTCATCGCCTCTGTAGAAGCGGGCGTGAATGATGATTATAAGAAGGCGGTGAGCACGGCTGTCCCTGAAGACATCGTGCTCACAAAGAAAATATCTGGAACTCCAGCCGCAGTCATAATGACACCTTTTATCGAAAAACAAGGCTTAAACCTTAATCCCATAGAAGAGTGGCTTTTGAAAAATCCGCAGACAAAAAAGTACACTAAGATGTTGAGAGTGATTATTGGCCAAAAACTTTTGGAAAAGGCCGCTCACCAAACTACTTGGAAAAATGTATGGAGTGCTGGGCAGGGGGTTGGACTCATCAGAGATGTACTCCCTGCAAAGGAAATTATGAAAAGACTTGTTAAAGAATATGACGTCTGCCTGAAATCCATGGAGAACTTAAAATGAATCTTGGATTTGCAAAAGTGTTAGATTCTCTTGAAAAATATTCCCCGGCTTTGGCACGAAGGCTTGCCATTAAATATTTGGATATGGCCAGTCCTTTTAATGGCCATCTGAAAGCAAAATTAAAAGTATGGACTCCCAAAAAAACTCTGATTTTAATTGAAGCTCATAGAAAAATTAAAAATCACCTAGGCGGCGTCCACGCTGGGGCGCTCTTTACTCTTGGTGAAACCTGCGCCGGCCTTATGCTATTGAAAAGCTTTGATTTAGGTAAGTACAGGCTTATATTAAAAACCGTCACTGTGGATTACTCCAAACAGGCCCGCGGAAAATGCCATGGAACCTGTGAAATTTCTTCCGGTGAATTAAAGAAACTTCAGATAAATTTGAAAGCCGCTGAAGCATTTTTGATTAATTTGGAAACAAATATTACAAGTGAAGTGGGGGATCTTCTATGTGTTGCAAAAACCCAGTGGCAAATTAAACCTTGGTCATTGGTTAAAAAGAGTTGAGATATTTCTCCACTCCCGCTTCTAAATCAGTAAACCCTTCTTTGTAGCCTGCTTTCAAAAGTTTTATGGTGTCCGCTTCTGTTTTATATTGATAGCTTTTTCTAAATTCCATCGGGGTATCTATCCAGCTTATTTTTTCCACTTTTCCCATTTTTTTAAATAGCGCTCTGGATAGCTCAAGAAAAGTTCCGGCTTTCCCTGTTCCACAATTATATATTCCGTGGGTAGGTTGTGCTTTTAGAAGGAAATCCATGATTTTTAAAGTATCTGCTATGTAAATAAAATCGCGACTTTGATGACCGTCTTTAAAGTTTGGATTATGAGATTTAAAAAGTGTCATAGCCCCGGAGTTTAAGATTTCATTGTAGCCATGCCAGATAGAACTGGCCATGCGCGCTTTGTGATTTTCATGGGGACCGTACACATTAAAAAATTTCAGCCCGTACCATAAGGGCGGCGTCGCCCTCTGCACAATGGCCCACTGATCAAAAGTCTGTTTACTTTGACCATACATATTTAATGGTTCCAGCGTGGGGATCAAGCGGTGTTCATCTTTAAAACCTTTTTGACCGTTTCCATACGTTGCCGCACTGGAGGCGTATATAAACGGAATTTGATTTTGTGCACAGAAGTTCCAAAGGGCCCGACTGTAATCCACATTCCATTTATTTAGTTCTGATAAATCACTGGCAGCGGTATTTGTGATAGCACCCATATGAATGACCAGTTTCGCCGATTTGAAATTATTCAGATTTTCTAGAAATTTATGCCGATCTTCAATTTGTAGGCCTTTTAATGACTGGAGATAGCCTCTTTCAGAAAAGGCAGAGGTGTCATCAACTGCCACTAGGGTAGTTATCTTTTTTTGTGAAAAATGAAGGGCGCAATGACTTCCAATAAAACCTGCGGCGCCTGTAACAATAATCATAAAACCTCTTTTGTTAGAACCTATGACGACAAAAGTTGACAGTCAAGTTTAGTGACAATCATAATAGAGCTGTAAATGAAACTTCTCATTGTTGAAGACGATCTATTAATGCAGCAAACTCTCATAGGTGTATTTAACGACCACCAATGTGTGGTAGTAAGCACCTATGCAGCCGCTGAATTAGCGCTGTCCCTAAACATTTTTGGTGCTGCCTTTCTTGATATTCAACTTTCCGGTCCTGTAGAAAAAGACGGCATGCTTTTACTTAAAAAAATTCAAGATTTGGACCATTATCTTCCCTGCATTATGATCTCTGGAATCGATGACCCCCAAACCATCACTAAATGTCTGGATTTAGGGGCAGTAGATTACGTAGCAAAGGGCACTGTCAATCCCCAGGCTTACAAGATTGCTCTTTTAAAGGCTCTCAATTGGAAAAAAATTGTGGCGGAAAGTCCGCAAGAGCGAGAGAAAAAAAGAAATATCACCGATGATTTTGGCATCAAGGGCAGTTCCCAAGGGACAAACGATTTAAGAGAGCAAATTTCAAGAGTATCCAATATGCCGGGTCCGTTTCTTATAATGGGAGAAACTGGAGTAGGAAAGGAACTGGTGGCTAGGGCCTTATGGGCAGGAGTGAAAAAAAATCATCGTCCCTTTATTGCGGTCAATTGCGCAAGTCTTCCTGAAAACTTAGTGGAGAGTGAACTCTTTGGTTATGAAAAAGGTGCATTCACCGGAGCCATGAACGCAAAGACTGGATTATTTGAGGCCGCCAACGGTGGAGATATCTTTTTGGATGAAATCGGTGATCTTGGACTGGATTTACAAGCAAAACTTCTCCGAGTGCTTCAAGAGAAAAAAGTGCGCAGGTTAGGAAGTGACAAGGAACGTCCCGTAGATTTTAGAATCATAGCCGCAACAAATATTGATCTAGTGGAAGCGGTTGCCCAGAAGGAATTTAGAGAAGACATTTTTTATAGACTAAACGTCTATTCGGTGAGAGTGCCAGCTCTGAGAGATCGAATTGACGATGTCCCGGAATTACTAAAATACTTTTTAAATGAGATGGGGATTTCCTCCGTTGAAATAGACACCTCTGCCCAAACGGCGCTCAAAGAATATTTATGGCCTGGAAATGTGAGACAACTCAAAGCCTTTTGTCTGTTTATGATTCCATTTTTAAACGGTGGGAAAACTTTAATTGAGGAAAAGTACTTTACACAGTGGAAATTAAATCAAGGATTAAAAGTCGGCCCCCCTGTAACCCAAGAGTTAAGTGCAGAAGTGCAAGTAGCTACCGCCCTGAAAAATCAAAAGTCTTTAGATATAGTGGGATTGGTGGAGAGCTTTCAAAAAAGTTACGTCGATGTGGCTTTGAAATTGACAAAAAACAATCGCAGTCAGGCTGCAAAAATATTAGGCGTATCTAGACAAAGATTATCTAATTGGCTCAGCGACTGGGGTATTTTTTGAAATGTTTTTATAACATTTTCCGTAAAAAACCGCAGAGGGAATGAGGGCCAGCGGAAGAATCAAAATTCCCAAGTTCAACCCAAAATGGTCAGACAAAACTCCGACTAGTGGCGGACTTATCAGATCTCCCATTAAATGAATGGCAAACACAGAAAATGCCAGTGCCAAGCTTCTGATTTCAGGTCTTACACTTTCCACAATGACCACTGCCACTGTTGGCTGTGTGCCGAAGAGTAAGAATTCTGATAAAGCGAGGAGAATATAAAACGTGATTTTATCAGTAGTAAAAAAACAAGCGAAGGTGATTGGTATGGCTATCACTGTGAGCCAAAATATAAATCCCATGTCTCCACGGGCGCGTTTTTTTAACGCCCGAGCTGCTAAATAACCACCTAATAAAGTGCCTAGAGTCCCAGTGCAGACAGTGATGAGGCCAAACACCGAGTCAGCTTCTTTCAAGGGAATATTCTTAATGCGCACCAAATACTGTGGAACCCAAGTGGCAAGGCCACCAACGGTAAATGTAAACGCTGTGTACCCTAAGACCGTCAGCAGATAGGTTTTATTTTTAACCAATTGAAAAAAATCTGACTTTACATCTGATGCGGGCTTGGAGCTTCTATCACTGTCAAATCCTCCTCTTTTGGGCTCTTTTAAAAAAAACAAACCCATAGCTAATAAGAGTCCAAGAATGCCCGCAAAGAAAAATGCATATCGCCAGCCATACTGATGGGCAACAATGCCTCCTATGACAAATCCTAAAGCCGCACCCACGGGAATGGCAGCTGAAAAAATCGCCATCACTTGATTTCTTTTTTCTTTAGGAAAATAATCTGCAAGTAAGCTCTGACTGGTTGAAACCGTTGCCGCTTCTCCCACACCAACAGCAATGCGGGAGTAAAATAGGAAAGGGAAATTTTTAGCTAAACCAGCGAGCCCCGTGAACAAGCTCCACATGACGGTGCCAATGCCGATGATTTTTCTCCTACTGTATCGGTCCGCTAAGTAGCCAAACACCGGACTGGTGATGAAGTACCCAAACATAAATGCACTCATGATCACGCCGGCCTGTGTATCCGAGAGGGCTAGTTCAAGGCTCATTTGAGGCATGACGGCGGCAATAATATATCGGTCAATATAGTTGAGTAAATTTATAGCGGTAATTAAAATCAGGGCTGATTTGCCGGTCATGCTTTGACTCTAAAAGGACTTTAATGTAGCTTGCAAGACGAATCTATTTTAAGGGGAGTCCATGTCATCAGCTATTATCATTTCCACATTAGTACTTATTATCACCTGTGCGGGTATGTTTTATTTTTTCTTCAAAACTCAGTCTAGTCAGATTGAAAACTCGTTGACCAGATCTAGGATGGAACTGAGGCAAAACCTACAAATTGTCACCAACGATCTTCAAACAAAGCTTGATATGGTCAGAACAGAAGTGGATAAAAAATTATCTCTCACAGCCCATCAAAATTTTGAAAGCCTAGGTTCTGTGAGTAAGCGCCTAGAAGAACTACATCAAGCCACTGGGCAGGTAGTCAGTCTCACTCAAGGTGTGAGGGATCTTTCCCGCATCCTTGAAACTCCAAAGCTAAGAGGCATCATGGGTGAGTTTCAACTGGGGGAAATGCTGAGAGAAGTTTTGCCGGAGACTTCATTCGAAGAACAATACTACATAGACAAAAAATCCAAAGAATCC
>JBBQPV010000085.1:0-7261 GCA_038216925.1 Bdellovibrionia bacterium | reverse complement strand
CAATATAGTGTAAAGCGCCGTGGTTAGCGCAACCGAATCTAGGGTTAAATGTTCATCAGTGATATTTTTCAGAGCTCACATAAAATGACGTCAAGAATAAAAAAAGAAATTCTAAAATATTTTAATCGTGTGTCAGCAGAGAACGTCCTCTAAGAATAATTTGGACTGGCCTCGACTGACACAAGATCAAAAATCATTTTTTTGAATCTAGATTGCAGGGGTAAAGGCAAAATTCGGAAAGAGAAGACTAAGCGATGACCATATCCAACCAACAAAGTGCTAACCAAACTTAACTTAAATTGACATCAACTTCATTGCCTTTCGACGCGCAACGACGTCAGAAAAGACGGTGAATGTTGTTTCCATAATTAAATCGCCGAATCCTGGATGGCGTTTTCTCTTGAAGGACGCTTGTCTGTTACCCTAGAAACAAAACTTCCCTGGAAGAAGCCGGCCGGTCAGTTCTTTGCTGGCTGACCCACCTTAACCCAAACATATCCGCGATTAAGGGCAGAACTTTTGTCTTTCGTCGCCATTCCCACAATAAAATTATCCACACTTATCCAATAAGGTTCGTAGTATTCCCGGTCCGGATCCATGATCAACACCCGGTCTGTCTCCGCATCATAGGCGCCCACCGGAGCTATGTGTCCTGCTTCAGCATCATCGGTAAAAGCTTGTTGATTAAAGTTTGCAATAATAAAATCCCCGGCAGACTTTTCATTTTCTTTTAATGCAGCAATAAGCGCGCTACGCACATCAGAAGAAGTACTGTCCAGATGAACTACTTTCACCGACACGTTGTCAAATCCGTAAGCTTTGAAACTGGCCTCAGTCACCTTTCCCAAAATATCCAGTGAAACCCCGTGCTCCTTCCGGAAACCTGGCTTTGACAGTCGCTCTTCCCAATGTTCAGCTTTCACTTTTTTCAAAAGATCGGGTTGCAAAATCACTTTGTCATCGGCAGACTTCACGGCGTTTAACCGAGCCGCATTGAGGACCATGGCTACCGTTGCTGCGGAACAAGAATAACCATTAAATTGAGGGACGTAATAACCTGTCAGAGCCCAATAATCTGGTGAAGGATTGTTTTTATTTTGGAAGTATTCATGACTCACACCCACGGGCGAGGCTTTAGGATTACCTTTTGGTCCATACTTTGGTTTCACTTCCGCCGCAAAAGACCCCATCCCAATAAAAAGCGCACCTAAAATCAAAACATATTTGGCCATGTCAGGTCCTCCAACAAAAATGGTAATGGAAGAATTCATTGGAAACAAGGGGCTAAGCATCTAAAGCCTCACACTCAGTCAGTAAATAGATGACTTTTGGATGGATTTAGGAGAAAAGAATCCTATGGGATTTAATTGTGGAATTGTTGGCTTACCAAACGTGGGAAAAAGTACTTTATTTAATGCGCTCACTTCAGCAAAAGCTGAGGCGGCAAATTATCCTTTTTGTACAATTGATCCCAACGTGGGAATTGTCCAAGTTCCCGACGTTCGAATGGAAAAAATCTCAGCCCTCATTATACCTAAAAAACAAATTCCCACGGCTATAGAGTTTGTAGACATTGCAGGCCTTGTTGAGGGGGCCAGTAAAGGCGAAGGCCTTGGCAATCAGTTCTTAGGACATATTCGTCAAACCGATGCCATTGTCCATGTGGTGCGGTGTTTTGATGACCCCAATATTATTCACGTGGCTGGAAGTGTGGATCCAGATAGAGACATCGATATTATTAATACAGAACTCATGCTTGCCGATCTTGAATCGGTAGAAAAAAAACATCTTAAAATTGAAAAGACAGCAAAAATCACTGCAGACGCAAAATTAAAAGTAGAAGCCAGCTGTTATAAGAAAATATATGACCTCCTCAAAGAAGGTCATCCAGCGCGCATGGTGGAATTGACCGATGAAGAAAAACCCTATGCAAAAGAACTTCATCTCATCACTCAAAAGCCTGTCCTCTATTTAGCTAATGTGGATGAAGACGGTTTAAAAAATAAAAACAAATGGGTTGAAGCGGTGGAAAAAAGGGCTGCCACTGAAGGAAATATTGTTGTTCAAATCTGTGGGGCCCTGGAATCTGAAATCAGCCAACTCTCTTTAGAAGAACAAAAAGAATTCCTCAAAGAAATGGGACTTCCCGAACCCGGACTTCATAAATTAATCAGAGCTGGTTATAAATTATTAAATCTCATTACTTATTTCACTGCTGGTGTCCAAGAAGTAAGAGCTTGGACAATTTTGAATGGCACCAAGGCTCCCCAAGCGGCCGGAGTGATCCACTCTGATTTTGAAAAAGGATTTATAAGAGCTGAAACCTATGCCTGTGAAGAACTGTTTAAATTAGGCAGCGAGGCCGCCGTTAAAGAAAAAGGATTATATAGGCAAGAAGGAAAGGAATACGTCGTCAAAGACGGAGACATATTATTTTTCAAATTTAATGTCTAAAATTTTTTATTTGTAGTTTGGGATCTAAAACCTGCCGAAGTCCATCGCCGATATAATTAAAAGATAACATTGTGAGAAACAGAACTCCCCCGGGAAATAAGATAAGGTGGGGATCAGACCTCAGGCTCTTCCAACCTTCATTGGCAAGCACTCCCCAACTGCTGTAGGGTGGCTGCAAACCTAATCCAATAAAACTCAAGAAACTTTCAAGCATAATGTTAGTGGGGATTTGGAATGTGAGAAGCACAATCAAAGCGCCCATTATATTAGGAAGAATATGCCTTAGAATAATTCGCCACGGGCGGCCACCTAATGCATAAACCGCAGACACATAATCTCGATTTTTAATTTCAATAATTTGTCCGCGCACCATGCGTGCAATTCCAATCCAACTGATGATACTTAAGGCCGCCACCACTTCAAAAACACCTTGAACATGATAATTATCTGAGATTTTAAACCGACTCCAGAAGACGCTCAGAAGAATCATCAACACCAATGTAGGGATAGATTGAAACAAATCAAAGATACGCACTAAAAATGCGTCCCATAACCCTCCAAAGTACCCGGCTATGGATCCAAAAAGTATTCCTAAAATCATCGCCACAAAACTTGTCAGAATTCCAGTGAGCAAACTGATCCGTGCGCCGTAAATTATCCTAGAAAATAAGTCTCTCCCCAGAGAATCTGTACCCATCCAATTGATTTTATTTGGTCCCAAAAGGACACGATTTAAATCTTGAACCTCAAAAGAAAATGGCGCGATAAACGGGGCAAGAACTGCTAAAAATAAAATCAAAATCAGAAACACCAGCGCTGACTTATATTTCATATATCCTGCCCGCCAGAAAGCCTAGGGTCTACAAGGGTGGCTACCTCGTCCATCACCATATTTGTGATAATCAGTATTGTTGCATACACCAACGTTAAACCGATAAGTAGACTGTAATCCCTGTCTATGACCGACTCTACAAAATGGCTTGCAACCCCAGGGATGGCAAAAATTTGTTCTACCAAAAAGCTTCCTGACAGAATCTGGGCAAAAAGACTTCCTGAAATGGAAAGAAGGGGTATGAGACTGTTTTTTAATACATGCTTATACAAAACTGCAAAATCTTTCACACCCTTAGCCCTGGCAGTCTGGACATATTCAGCCTTTATATTTTCCAATCCTGAGGATCTGATAAGTTTAATAATCAAGCTTGTAGGTCTCAAGCTCAACGCCACTAGCGGTAAAATATAGTACCGAGGACTTTCCCATAGAGCCGGCGGAAGCCAGTCCAGATAGAAACTAAAAAGAAATATAAGTATGGGGCCAGCTAAAAAAGTGGGAATGCTGCTGCCGGCGTTAGCTAATAGCTCAATGAAAGAATTCACAAAACTATTTCGAGTCCCAATGGAAAGAATTCCTAATCCAATGCCCAACAAATAACTCACAAACAGAGCACAAAGTCCCAATGAAAGAGTGACCGGAAGAGTTTCTTTTAAAATCTCGGTCACTTTTCTATCCTCAAATTTATAAGACTCTCCAAGATCTCCGTGCAAAAGTTGATTCAAATAATTAAAATACTGAATATAGAGTGGGCTCCCTAATTTATACTTTTCTTCCACATGTGATTTCATTTCTGGCGTTAAGGCTATTTCCCCGTCAAACGGACCACCGGGTAAAAGTCTCAGAAGAAAAAATAAAATGGTGACTATAAAAAACATTGTCAAAAAAAACTGACCGACTTTAATCATCTTTTCTCAATTGCTACTTCTTTAAGGTCCACATACTTCATAAAATTCTGCCTTACTCCCTTAACCTGATTAGAGGCCAACAATGTGTTATGAGTGGAAAATAAGGGAATAACGGGAATCTCTTCCTCTACCAGCAGATGCTGCGCGCGAGCCAAGAGTGGTTTTTTTAAAAAATCTTCGTATGCTCGACTCTTCCATCCGCTTCTATTCCTATCAGAGAGTTTCTCAAATTGACCAAGATAATAGAGAGGATTCATACTCCGCCCTTGCAGTCTTTCCAAAATTAGAGATGGACGTTTAGTTGCCGGGTCAAAGGGAGACTGGACAATTTTGATATCCATATCCAAATTTCTTTTCAATTGATCTTTGAGCACTGCCGCCACTTGCAATAATACCGGAGTAGGACTCACATACAAATCATAGTCAAACTTTTTCAAATCATGAGTCATGTTTGCATTTTTTAAAACCAAGCCCGCCATCTCCGGATCAAAGCGCATACCCCGATTACTTTCATAACCACTTATTCCCGGTGGGATCACTCCGCCGAGGGGCTCTGTATTAGGAATAAGCTTTGAGAGTTCTTCTTTATTTATTGAGAGAGCTATGACTCTCCTTAAAATCGGGTTAGTGAATGGCTTTTGTAAGCAATCAAAGGTCAGCTGAAAATACTCAAAGGCAGGACTGATATAAGTTTTAGTATTTTTCAATTTACTCTGTTCAGAATTAAAAACGCCGTCTGCCTTATGATCTTTCAATAATTTTGAGAGTTTCTCTTTTTTCACATCAATTAAAAAATCCACTTTATCTAACATGCCTCCTGGCAATCTATATTTCTTATTTTCAACAACTTGGATTTTCCTTTTCCCCCAAATGGATATTTTGAAAACGCCAATCCACGGAATTGCTTCCACCTTTTTAACTTTTCCATTGAAAAGTTCAAGGTGCTCGTCTCTCATCGGAAAAGTACTAAAGTGGGCAAGGGATTCTAAGAAGTGAGAATTAGGAGCAATAAGATGAAAAACAATAGTTTTTGGGTCTACTGATTTAATTCCAACTTCATCAAAATTTTTGATTTTTCCAGAATGATATTCTCTAGCTCCTTTGACAGAAAAAAGCACATCTGCGTAAGGGGATAAAGTTTCTGGAGCTAACAACCGTTTCAAAGAATTTAAAAAGTGCACAGACGTGAGAGGTTTTCCATCAGACCAATTTACTCCAGCTCTCAATTTAAATATCCAGTCCACGCCAGAGTTTTTCTGCTCCCAACTTTCCGCAAGAGATGGAACAATTTTGAACTGCGTGCCATCGGTTTCATAGGAAACCATCCCTTCCATCAAGTTTGTTACCAGTAGGATGGAGGGCAAATTCATTTCCTTTTGCCAGTCTAAGTTAACTTTCCCTTCATTAAATCCAAGAACTATACTCCTCTGACTCTTCACCTCCAAGCTCCTGTTGAACACTTGGCAAGAGGTGAGGACTAGAGTTAAAACCGTGAGCAAAGCAATTCTAATCATCCCAATTTTCCGCGCTGGGTTTGGGTCCCGTATATTTAACGTTAACTTTTTGGGATAACCAGGATATGGAATTATATTTTTTCTCATACAGAGTTTGGTAGACAAAGTAATTACGTAAAACTTTTTTTACATAATTTCTCGTTTCCAAATAAGGAATATGCTCAATAAATTCGTCCATGTCCAACCTCCCAAATTGGAGAAGCCAACCAAGAACGCGGTGCGGACCCGCATTATATGAAGCAACGGCAAGGGGCACCTGTTGATCCATGGACTTAAATAGGCGATTCAAATACCAGGATCCAAACATAATATTTGTCTCAGGATCCAGTAAGGATTCTTTTTTGAAATCGTCGATTTTTAATCTTTGTGCTATTTTTTTTCCCGTGGGCGGAATGAGTTGCATAAGGCCCAATGCCCCAGCTCCAGAGTGAATGTCTTCTTTAAAAGCACTCTCCCCCCTCATCACTCCCCAAATCAGACTTGTGGGAACATCATATTTTTTAGCATATTTGATGACTGGCTTATTGTAGGCTTGAGGAAAAGCAAAAGTCCAAAGCTGTGGAGCGCCGTCAACACCAGTCTTTTCCCTCATGGGTCCAAACGTGACGTCACCAATGTAGGCAGATCTGTTGAATTCATTCACCTTGGAATATTCAGTCATCAGAAGTTGCAAATAAGATTGATTCCGCGTGCGCTTTTCTATTTCTCTTAATTCCGCTCTTGCCCAAATATCAAATCCCAACTCTATTAGATCTTTTGCCCGTTCAAACCGGAGAGCTAGGGTTGGGTCTTTTAAAGTGGTGACAGGTATTTCCTCTGCGGGAGCCAATTCAGGCTTCTCTTCAACAACGTCTGGAACCGCAGAATTTGTCGAATCATCTTCCGCTTTTCTTAGGGAATCTTTTGGTGGGGCTAAGCTATCATCTTCACTGGCGGGTTTTCTAGATTCAATAGCCGGTTTTACTTCCGTGGGTAACGGCACAATCAGTGGATTCCCCGGCGCAGAAATACTGGGACCTTTTTTCTCCGAAGGCAGAGCCGCCAGCCGCGATTGCGCAGCTCCGGTATAATACCCAAGCCTCTTCCTACCTGCCAAATCCGTAAAAAGTACTCTTGCCTCGTCCTTCAATCCGAGTCTCATCAAACTCATGGCTCGCCAGTAGGTGAGCTTTTCAATATCGACGGCTTCAATTCCGCGGCGGCTGGAAAGCTCAGTGAATGCTTTCATTGCGCCGTCATAATCTTCTTTCAAATATCTGATCCAGGCTAAATGCCATTTACTGTCCCAAACTACTTTTCCATGTCCCCGTCTTACTAGCTCTTCAAATCGCCTTGAGGCACCGTCGTAATCTAAGTTCTGATAACTTAAAAAAGCCGCCTGAAATAAAGAAAGTTGGCCTTGTTTGGAGTCGGGAGAAAGATTGTAAGCTTTAACATAGGCTTCCACGGCGGCGCCGTAGTCATCGGTTTGCGCAACTGCACGGGCCAGAAGCATTTGAGTTTTTAAATTTCTACCCATCATGTCCTGAGCCAAAGTAAAATGTTGGATAGCG
>JBBQPV010000084.1:0-7306 GCA_038216925.1 Bdellovibrionia bacterium | reverse complement strand
TGGTTAGCGTTTTGTTCTCTCTACAATTTCGCTTTCTGGTCGTGACCTGCCCCCTATAATTTGAGAGTATCGATTTGTCGTGGTCTCTGTAGTCCCCCCAGTCGCGGCTCACCTACATTAATTAGCACGGTAATAAACTTTATTTGCCTGGCTGCATTTAACTGGTCTGGATAAAAAATGCTTGTGCCGTCTGTAGAGTCTCCTGGGATATTCAAGTCTTTGAATGAGATCATTAAATTCAAGCTTTCTGAGTTGCAAGGAACGTGAATTATTACAGGCGTTTGTCTATCGAACATATCTGAAATAGGTAAAAGCCAAAGTGATAGAGCCGCTTTAACTTGCAACTCAATAGAATCTTTTTGAAACTTAGAATCAGATTGATGCTCGTCATTTATGCAATAGTTGATTTGATTTTTTTTAAGAACCTGGAAAATGAGATGAGCATCTCTGCGAGGGGACTTGGAACTAAGAAATATTTGGTGTCCCCAAGCCCAACTTTGGCTTGATATCAAACAAAGCAGTAATGCGACTGTATAGATAATCTTCACGTTAAGATCCTAAATCTTCTCCAGAGAAGAAATGGTGCGTTAATGGTGTTTGTGACTCAATCATCCCTTTCGTTTGCATATCTACTTATAAGAGCAACGCCGGCGCCAGATACCAAATTCCAGTCTAAGTTCTTATTTTAATGGGAGTTTTCAAAATGGGAACCTCTCTAGCTTTTGTACGCCTGCTGTCTAACTTTTTGAATGGGACAATTTTGAGCAGAGCAGTATGAGATAGATTTTTCTGCGAGCATAAAATACCCTTTTACAAAATTCACTTGAATAAAAGGGGTGCTGGAATGTTCTGGTCTATTGTTTTGTCCTTAATAACGAGCTCATCATTTGCATCGGTTTCTCATTTTACACTTTCCTCTTCTGTAGGACCAATAGGGAAACTCACTGTCACGGAAAGCGGGAACAAAATAGACACCGAGTGGCGGGAAGATGACAACGGACGCGGTTCTAAAATCACAGAACATATCGAGCTCAAAAATGGACTTCCCATTAAATGGGAATTGAGCGGGACCAGTGAAGTTGGAGCCCCTGTCAAAGAAAGTTTTGTAAATGATGGCACAAAGTCAAAATGGAAGACTCTTAATGATTCCGGTGAAAGCGAAATTAAAAACGGACTTTATGTGGCTAATAACGGATCGCCATGGGCGATGAATATCTATTTACAGAATACGTTGTCCGCAAAAAATCATGCCCGCGATGTCCTCCCTGCTGGCTCCGTGAGAATTGAACGCATCAGAGATGTGAAAATTGGAAAGGGGCCTAATGTTGAAACCGTAACCGCATATGCATTTTGGGGTTTTGACGTCGCACCACAATTTATTCTAGCCAGAAAAAACCGGCTGGTGGCAACACTTTCCCCTGGATATGTTCTGGTGGAAGATAAACATAAAACTGAATTTAAGGCTTTGTCAGCGCTCGCAAGTGAGCTCTCCGCAGACACACTCAAAGCCTTCACCAGGAAATACACACATCCCATCGATGGCCCACTTTGGCTTACAAATGTAAAAGTCTTTGATCCACATAGAGGGAGTGTTGGTGAAATAACAAATGTAGGAACGTTTAGGGGCATTGTCACTTACGTAGGGGAAAACAAACCACCAGCGGACGCTTACATAGTTGACGGAAAAGGCGGTACTTTGCTGCCTGGGCTTTTTGATTCCCATGACCATCTAAATGATTGGGGAGGGCCACTTCACATGGCAAGTGGAGTAACTTTTGGACGAGATCCAGGGAATGACGCTACATCTCTACTTCTCTTAGAAAAGCGTATAGACGCCGGCGAGATCATGGGCCCTCGCATGAAAAACAGTGGTTTTATTGAGGGAAAATCTCCATTCTCAGCAAATCTAGGGTTTGTTGTGGATAACGTTGAAAGTGCAAAAGAAAAAGTACGCTGGTATTCCAGTCACGGATTTTGGGGAATGAAAATTTATAATTCCATGAATCCTGATTTTGTAAAACCTATTGCCGACGAAGCTCACAGACTAGGCATGCATGTCTCAGGTCATGTGCCTGCATTTATGTCATCAGAAAGAGCGATTAGAGATGGATATGACGAGATCAATCACATTAATCAATTGATGCTCAGTCTAATTATTAATCCTCTGAAAGATGACACCAGAACTCCGTTTAGGTTTACAGCTCTCGGGGAAAGAATGGCTGGGCTTGATCTTCAGAGTAAGCCGGTAAAAAATCTCATCGCACTTATGAAAGAGAGAAAAATCACTCTTGATCCAACTATGTCTGTTTTTTCAATGTTACTGAATTCTCGGCCCGGAGTAACGGGTCCTGCAGACGTTTCTTGGCTTGATCACGCGCCAGTTATTGTGCAAAGGGCCCGGCGAACGGCAGCACTTGATATTAAACCTGAACAATATCCCGTGTATGATGCCAGTTGGAAAAAACTAGAGGAAACATTACGTCTTCTTTTCAAAGAGGGAGTTCCCTTGGTTCCAGGCACAGATGATACAGCGGGTATTGTTTTATTAAGTGAACTTGAGACATGGGTGCGTGCGGGAATTCCTCCAGCGGCCACTTTAACTTCGGCCACTTTGGGCGGCGCGAAGCTCCTGGGTTGGGACAGTCAGATGGGAACAATAGAGCGGGGTAAATTTGCCGATTTTTACTTAGTGGACGGGGATCCACTGCAAGATTTCACGGCCATGAGGCGAGGGGTATTTGTAACTAAAGCTGGGGCGGCTTACTACCCAGATGAAATCTATTCGGCACTGGGAGTAAAACCATTTGCTAAACACATCACCATGACTTCGCCCGCAGCTCAGTAAACATTGCAAGCGGCATGATTTAGTTTGAACATGAGGATCTGCGCTGGTACTTACTCCACTGATGGGGCGACTAGCGTTTACACTTGTTTTGATTCTATTTTTCTGGGGCGCTCAAGGCTTTTCTGCAAATTGTTCTGATGGAGTTTTTTCCTCATTGGGTGAATCACCCATAAATAAATTTGAATCCCATAGTTTATGGTGCAAAACCGGTGGCGGCGCCTTTTTATCAACTCGAAGTTTTGAAAAATCTGGCATTAGTTTTCATATGCTCCTTGATCCATTTTCCCTTAAATATGTCATCAAACCGGCAAGCTGTCTGGAGTGTGAGAATATAAATCCTCAGTTCCTATTTAATTCCAAACTAAATTCCGCATTCAAAGCTGTGAATCAGAGAAAAGACGTTTTAGAAAACGCTGGAATTATTCATAGTCAAAGTTCTTTGCCCGGTGTTTTTTTGACAGTAGACATGTGTCCCTCCCATCATCCAGATATGGAAAAAGAAATATTTCAGGAATTGAAATCTTCGCAGAATGCCGTGGCCATTGCAATGAGTGGTGGGTGGCTTAGAAATCACAAGGAATTATTCAGAAATTTGAGAGACAGAAATCATCCGGGAGATTTAAATATCACTTGGGTCAATCATACTTTGAATCATCCTTTTACAAATCACGTCAGTGACCTTCACAACTTTCTCCTAGAGCCCGGAGTCAATATTGAAAAAGAAGTTTTTGGTATGGAAGAACTTTTTTTATCTTACGGCGTTGTGCCCTCACCGTTTTTCAGATTTCCAGGACTAGTCTCCAGCAGAGCTATTATGGACTACCTCCTTCAACACTATATAATACCAGTGGGCAGTGACGCTTGGCTTGCCAAAGGAGAACGCCCTTCACAGGGGAGCATCATCCTCATTCATGGGAATGAAAATGAACACGTAGGTGTAACTTTGTTTCAAAAATGGATGGATAAATTTGGAATGGACTGGAATTTACTCAGTCTGTCAGATTTATTTTAGGCCGCTTTTTCAGTGTGCACGTGGACTTCAACTTTATTTCTTCCACCGTTTTTAGCTCTATACAGTGCCATGTCCGCAAGTTTCACCACGGAATCATTGACATTACGGGCTTGCGCCACTCCAAAACTGCACGTCACTTGAACTGAAGATCCGTCAGAAGTGAAATTTAATTTAGAAATGGAAGAGCGCATTCTTTCTGCTAAATCAATGGCACCTTTTTCATCTGTACCGGGCAAAATAATAACAAATTCCTCTCCGCCATATCTGCAAACAATATCTTCTTGCCTGCAACTTTCCGTGAGGGTTTGTCCGATGACTCTTAGAACTTCATCGCCAAAAATATGGCCGTAAGAATCGTTAATTTTTTTAAAGTGATCCACATCTGCGATCACACAAGAGAACACTCTTGATTTTCTTTTCATGATGGCCATTTCCACGGCTAACCGGTGATCAAAATGCCCTCTATTCCATAACCCAGTGAGTCCATCAATCATCGCCTTTTTTTCTAAGATATCCATGAGGTATTTTGTTCCGTCATCTAAAAACCTGAGATGCTTTGCGGTCCACCAAATAATACCCATGAAAAGTGCGGTGGTTCCTAAAACTAAAACGCTCATGGCCCCGTCCATCGCCATGTAGCCTTTTCTAAACGCATCAAATACAATCCATCCCATAATGAGAGGACCAAAACCGGCCAGGGGTAATAATCTGCGAGCTGTTACTCCGCCCACTGTGTCACTAAGGATAGTAGTGAGTGGTTCATATTCAGGCTTCAAACAAATAATTGAAAAGCTGAGAATGATGAAAGACCAAGCTGTAGCGAGCGGCATGGGTGGATTATTTGAAATTTGATAAAGGGACAGGATATTGTAAATCCGCCCCACGATGGCCAAAAAAGAAATGAGTAAAACACCTAAATTTAAAAATACGATGGGTCTTAAACCCCTTTTACCTTTTTCATCTTTTAACAAAAGAGAACAGCCAATCAGAAGAAAACAGATGGCAACGTTGGGGGACATGGCTCTCGCATCGGACTTCACCATAAAAACCAGGTGGTCTAAATCCATGTTCCAGCCAGAGGCAAAAGTCATAATTTTAAGCGATGCAGCTGCAATCACAGCTGCGTTTAAGATCATACGGGTCTTCAGTAGCTTGCCGTCTTTTTTTAATATGAGGAGAACAAGTCCGCACAAAATAAAGGAGATCGCGGTGACGGGATTCATGGTGGCATATTCTGAGCGGCTGGCGCCAAAGAGATGAAAGTTGACCAACCAATGCACCAGCGGGAATACTCCCACAATGATGATGCCAATAGCACCGGTGTCTGAGGCAGTCTTGGCCACATCTAAAAAATTCTGTTTAATTTTGGAAGGTTTCACCGTTTTCTCAGTCACGAAGCCTCATCGACCTACTTAAATGAGTACTTTATGCCCGACTTTAGGCTAAACTGGCTTGTGCACCTTAACTGGCGCTTAAGAGCCGCAATTTAGTTTTTTTTCTTGAGACCGGGCGACGGGCCAGTTATAAGGATGAGTCCCTAGGAGCGTTAGTTAAGTTGGTTATAACGTCCGCCTGTCACGCGGAAGGCCGCGGGTTCGAGTCCCGCACGCTCCGCCAATTAAAAGGTGCATCAGCACCGGGATCCCATGGATAAAATAAAATCACTAAATACTTTGGAGTTACGAGATTTGACGCTGAATGATCTCCCGGTCTTTTTTCAGCAGCAACTTGACCCCGATGCTAACCGTATGGCCGCATTTCCACCAAGGACCGAAAATGCTTTCATGACACACTGGAAAACCAAGGTACTTGGCAATGAGCGCGCCATTAATAAAACTATTGTAACTGACGGACAGGTTGCAGGTTACGTTTTGTGTTGGGAGCAAGATGGAAAACATTTAGTCGGGTATTGGATTGGTCGAGAATATTGGGGGCAAGGAATTGCAACTAAGGGCCTAGTTGAATTTCTAAAGTTTTTACCATTCCGTCCAATTCACGCATATGTGGCAAAGCATAATATTGCGTCAATTAAGGTATTGGAAAAGTGTGGATTTAAATTTTACCACGCGTCGACAATTTTCTCCGGAGTACATGGTCATGATATTGAAGAAAATTTAATGGTGTTAAACTAAGGCTTATCTTCCCTACAGATTGCTTTCTCTTTCTTGCAAAGTAGGAGCCCCGAATCACCAGAGCATTTTTTAGTAACAATTGTACGTGCATCGGATTCAGTTTCCCCCCACTCAGAATAGTGAGTTCCTGTCACCGCGGCAGTGAGATCACAGATGTGCCCAGGCTCTTTTCTTTTCTTGATTCCATCTTTATCAATAGAAAGCTGAATGGGTTTTGAACCAAAAGGTCCAATTGATATTGGTTTGCCTGCTTCTTTATTAGTCTGGGCCACAGCTACAGCCGTAATGAGTAATAGGAAAGTGGCGGCGGTATATTTGAAATAGCTAGACATAAATCCCCCAAGTAAGCTTTGATTGTTATTACAACTAGAATAGCAAAAAAGGAGCAAGTAATGAAAATCATTTTGATACTAAGTTTTTTAATGGGTGTGAGTGCATTTGGATATGAGATTGGACCTGTTGGAGTCATCTCTAGTTATGCTCAAACTTCATACACCCAAACTACCTCGACAACAAATTTTAGCGTTACTCCGTCAAGTGCTATAGGCTATGGGGGAGGTATTGCCAGTAGCTTTCCTTTGAATGCAAATTTTGATTTAGAAATTCGCGCCTTTTATATTAACCAAAGTATTAAGAATACATTTACTGGTACAGCGTCTGGTTTTCCAGTGTCTGGTTCGATGACATCAAATGCTCCTTTTGTAATGGTTCCGCTTCTTATAAATTTAAGGGTTGGTCAAATGCTGGGATTGCATGCTGGGGGCTATTATGGAATTGCGACGGGTACTTCCAGCTCCACGACTACATCTACTGTTCTTGGAGTCACCACCAGTACGAATTCGAGTAGTTCAAATACAATCAATGACTATGGGGCGGTTGGCGGAATTCAATTCAAGCCTGGACTTTCTGCAAATGTGAATCTTTTAATTTCCGCAGACTACTATTATGGTTTTGCCAATCTAAATTCCGGCACAACTGGGGCCGGCACCAGTACTGGACAGAGTATTCAGGGCACGGTCGGATTTCTGTTTAAAATGTAGGCGGCTGGTACGGAAGGACGGTTTAAATGTTAAAAGCGTATACGTGCATTTGGTCGAACAAAAGTGCTGCCGAGATGGTGAAGTTTTACAAATCTGTGTTCAGGGGCACCAAAGTTGGTCAGTTTTCTTACTGGGGCAAAAATCCAATGGGTGTTAAAGAAGGTTCCGTTCTCACCGCACACATTACTATTTTAGGGCAAAAGCTCATGCTCTTAAATGGGTATGCGGATATGCCGTTTAACGAATCCATTTCGTTTGTTGTTCCGTGCAAAACTCA
>JBBQPV010000083.1:0-7338 GCA_038216925.1 Bdellovibrionia bacterium | reverse complement strand
AACAGGTATTCCGTTGAATGCTACGGTTCCAACGAGCTCTTCATTTGTGAAATAAGTTTTCAGTGATCTACTCAGCATTTGTCACATACCATTTAATTGTTTCTTCCAACCCTTCCTTCACGAAAACTTCGGGAACGTAGCCGATCTCTTTTTGCGCTCGAGATATATCAGCTAGAGAATGTCTAACGTCTCCAGCACGATACTCTTTATAGTCGACTTGCGTTCTCGCAACGGACGGACGCACAACTGAGACATTCATCTTTATCATTTCAAAAAGTTCCACTAGGGAAGTCTGGTGACCCAGAGCCACATTATAAACGCGGCTACCGTCCCCCCCACCGCCCCCGTCGTCACTGCAAAGGGCCGCCTTAATATTTGCCTGAACAGCATTTCGCACATAACAAAAATCTCGGCTTGTGAGTCCGTCCCCATTAATAGATACGGGCTCACCACTCAATAATTGGCTTATCCAGAGAGGAACAACCGCTGCATAAGGACCCTCTGGATCTTGGCGGGGACCAAAAACATTAAAATATCGTAGTCCTACCGTAGCTAAGCCGTAAGTTTTAGAAAATACCGCCGCATACTGTTCATTTACTAATTTTGTAACCGCATAAGGGGAAAGTGGAGCGCCAATAATCCCTTCCTTCTTTGGAAGATCGGCATGATCTCCATAGACAGAACTGGAGGAGGCATAGACAAATTTTTTCACGCCGGCATCTCGCGAAGCAAGGAGCACATTTAAAAATCCATTTACATTGGTGTCGTGGGTGGCTTGGGGATCTTTTATTGATCTTGTAACGGACCCAAGTGCGGCTTGATGTAAAACGTAATCAATTTTGTCTAACGCAAATACTTTTTTAACTGATTCAAAATTTCTAATATCCGCTTCAATAAATCGAAAATGTTTCCAGTCTGCGCCCACGGATTCTTTGACTTGGTCTAAATTAGTTTTAGATCCGGTGGCAAAATTATCTACCCCAATCACGTGCTTTCCGGTTTTAAGCAATGTTTCTATAATATGAGATCCGATAAATCCTGCGCAGCCGGTGACAAGCCAGACACCATTACTATTTATCATTTGAATTCTCATGGATAGGCATGGGTGAAGTCATATCAAGGATTTCGAGGAGATTTAAATCAAATTCGTCTTGTAAACTGGAGCTCAAAGCCATTCCTTTATCAAATTTCTGGCCTGTAAAGTCCTCTAAAGCACACCCCGAGCGTTTAAGCTGTCCCACAATCTCTTCCGCACCTCCCCCTCGAGGATAAACAATGGGGACATTAAAAGATTGAGACTCAAAAATAACCAGGGGCGAATTTTCCGGGACACGAGAAGGAATAATCAATGCACTTGCTCGGGAATACAGCCAATTCTTTTCTTCTTCATTCACTTGCCCCACAAAAATCACGTTTGACGGAGCTGCGGCTTTAAGTTTCTCTTCTAGAGGTCCGGAACCAGCCATTACAAAATTTGATTGGGGGAACTTAACCGCCATGTCTAAAAAAATATCCGCACCTTTTTCCAAAGAGAGACGACCCAGAAAAAGATAAAATTCCAAGCTTTTACCCAAAAGATTTTCTAGCCTTAGACTGGTTAAAATAGCAGGAACTTTCGGCGAGGCAGGGTGATAAATCACAATTTTCGAAGCGCCGGATAAAGAAATTTTCTTAAGCGCAAATGTTAAATTTTCCGCCGTGTACCGAGATACACAAATATATTTATTTATAAACGGACTTAGCTTTTTTAGCACTCTCCGGTTCCTGTAAACAGCCCCGTACAACAGTGATTGAAGCATGTTTTTCTGACAATTGAACAAAACGTTTTTCCTGCTCCCAACTGAAAGACATTGATGACAAGCAGTTTGCCCGTTATAAAGAAGACCATTGGCGCAAGAAATTCTTGCGTTATGAAGCCACCACAAAGTCTTTAACCCTGTTGCCTGGCATAAAGCGGGTGCGTCCAAGCTAATGGTGGGCGCAAGGTTATTAAAAAGCACGTGGGTAAATTTTGATTGTCCTAAGGTCCTTTTAATCTGGTGATAACTGGGACGTAATTTTTCCAGCCCTAAGGACATAAAAAAAAGTTCCAGAAAGCTTGAAAGAAAACCTACTGAAAAAAGTGCTGGCAACTCTAAATAAGTGTGTTCTGCTCCAACACGTTTTAGTGCCGGGAGAAGTGATTGAGAAATGAAAACATCCTCGCCACCTAAATGGCGGTAGCGACGATGTACTATGAGTAATCTCATGGAGTGAGACTAGCTATTTTCAGCAATATTGTCAGGCAGAATATTCGAGAGCCCTACAGGCCCTCGAATATCCAAAAGACATTAAAATATTACTGCAATTTCACCCCTTGGCCAGGGACGCAAGCAGGGGCCGCAGGTGGGTAAACAGTAGTCGCTGTAGCGGGAAAAACTACCATGTTAGGATTTGATATATCTTCTCGGGACAGAGTGAAATCTCTGAATAAGGCTGTGGACCGCGAGGACGCATCGGCGCATTCCCAGTGGCTCACACCGGAAAGCTGCAGTGTCATGGGACCTAGAGCATTTATATCTTTAGTGTAGGGAAGTCTCTCCGGAATTTTAGCATAGCTTTTTACCACCACGGTTTCACCGGGCGGGATCATGATGGATTGGTGAGTAGCGGGGTTATTTTCTACGGTAACGTAGTTCCCTGACATGGTCACAAATGATGGTGTCAGCTTTAATCTCTCAGAGCAATTGTAGTTTGGGTCAAGTTTTGGCGAGTAGTAGGCCACAAAACTATCGCAGTAGTACCTCCCCATCAAGTACGTGAATCCAACTGCGTATTTAAAATTATTATTAATGGTAATAGTTTCCATTTCAATTGTTCTATCCATTTTAAATAATGCAATTCCGTGGGTTGAATTCACGCGAGTAATATTCAACACCGGGTTGGAGTCAAAATTCAGTTTAATGGGAAAATCACGTTTTACGCTGGAACCGACTTTATTTTCTAATGAAACTGACAACACACAGCTTGTTCTGAGCGGCAAATCTTTGAGTCCTGGAAATCGGGAATCGGATAACCGAAATGTCAGTAATTCTGGATCAGGAGCAATTCCTGTTACACCTACAATGCGCAGAGGTCCGCATACAATTTCTTTATAACTTTTAACAACGTCTTCCGGCTGATTGGAGTGGATTTGAAAGGTGGGTCCCAGGTCCGGCTCCAGTCTCTTTAAGGTCACAATTGCTGAATTCACATCTGCCAGACCCAACTCGCTAGACGACATTTGAAACTGTGGACCCACATCTGGAACCTTCTTGCCAGAACACCCCATTGCCGCCGCACACACTATAATTAGAATCATTTTCTTCATGGTCTCTCCTTTATGGTTTAAAAAAGGAGAGAAATGCATGACCGAATCCATGTTCGTTGCTGCATTTGAGGGTAATCAGGTGGCCACCGGACATCCTTCGTCCGGGGCGCGGACGGAATCTACGGACTCTTTGACAAACCCGTGGCCTGTGAATACAAATGAAGTATCACAAACGCCGACGTGGTGAAATTGGCAGACACGCCAGACTTAGGATCTGGTACCGTAAGGTGTGGAGGTTCAAGTCCTCTCGTCGGCACCATCAATCTCATTACGGACTTTCATAGCTACCTGTCCATTTGTCCGGCCGCAGAATGTTTGGCCAAAAATTTCTGATTCCGTTACCCTTTATAAATACTTGGAGGTCTTATGAAAGTTTCTTTAGCGCTATTGATTTTACTCTCCTGTTTAAAAGTATTTGCGTCGAGTAACGAAAATTTATATTTTCAATGTCTGGATTCGCTCGATAGGGCTGATCACTTTTATTTTGATGCAGATCATTTTAGCACCAGCTCTAAAACCGATTTAGACGTGATAAAAGAAACAAGTGCCTTTAAAAATTCCAGCGTAAAGTCCATCATATTAAATTCTGTTGGTGCTCCCGGTGATACTCGTGAGAAATCAACCCCAAAACCCGTCGGTCTTTTAACCTACAGGGTGGAGAATGACAAAAGGTATCTATTTGTTCTGACTCGCGATGGTTTCCGCAAGATAGCTGTTTCAGATGCCGACTCCAAAAAGAACTTAGTTGTGGGAGTGAACCGCTTAGAAGAGGGAGACACACATCATACGTTCCCGAACTCAAGAGCCATAAAAATTGATGGAGACAAAATAAAACCAATTCCCCTTAAAGAAGTGAGAAAAGCCGATAAGGACCAATGGGAGTTGCTGATTTATCCCGAAAAATTTAAAGACGATGACTCAAATAAGTTTGTAGCTATCGAGTATGGAAAGGCTCCCCTTCGTGAAGGAGATAAAAATTCCGCACAGGTTGTTTTCAAGGAAGAGCTAGAATCGGTTATACGGGCGTCCGCGACTGCACATGGGAAACAAATGGATTATCTAAAAAATGCGACGGCCAAGGAGATAGAAAAAATAAAATTTAGATTTAAGGGTCGGGACGTTAAAGCCTATGCCGAAGAATTAACTCAGGGATATGCAAAGAGTTTAGAAAATTGTGACAAACTAAATATTGGGGTTTCCGGAAACGCTCAAGATGCAATATCAAAAATCAAGCAGGCTTTTTCCGGTAAATTTGATGCGGACGGACGGGACAAAAAACAAGAAGGATCGACAGATTCGACTCGGTAAGTAGTTTGCTGCTTAATACTCATCAATTAAAAAGGCCAGTTCAGAAATGAACTGGCCCTTTGTTCGCACAAAATAAATTACCGATGTGGATCAGCGGTAAAAATATTGCGGATTTCGCCGTCTATTTCCATATCAATTGCCAAATTCACTTGGCTCATATTTCTCTGAAGAATAACTGCTCTCTTTTGGCCAGTTTTAGTTAATACAGAACCGTAATCAAGAATCACATGGTTTACAACCCCACCCGCTTTGGGTTGTTCCGATGGTAAACTTGGGTCAAATTTCTCCAACCACACTTGTTCTAATTCATAAGACTCATCGGAACTCCATTGACCCCAGGTAGATTCAACGTCGAAACTATATTTCCCTCGGGAGTCTCCAATCACGTAGGTAGTAACCAGCTGTCCCGCCGGAAATCCTCCTTTAGAAATTGAGTTTACCAGAGCGACCGTAACATTTCCAACAGAGTCACGACCAACTAGTTCACGGAATACTTTCGTGCCAAGTTGTTGAGTTTGAGTTTTGTCATTCACTCTGTTTGGATAATGAATGCCCCGAATATGCCCTACATAGCTGCACATGAAGCACGGAGCTAGTTCGTTATCCCAATCGATCTTGCGTAGATTGGTCCGGAAATCAGAATAGTTGGAAAGGTCTCCAATAAAATCACTTATCGCGTGGTACATTATGGTGCCGCTTTTGTGCTGTGACCCTAAAATGTGTCCCGCCTCATGTAGGAGCATTCCATATAGCTTGTCCTTATCTGTCCAGTCAGGAAACTTCTTCTTCGGCGCAATAGAGTAAAGATCCGCGAGCCACACAAAACCTTTGCCCCACCCAGTTTTAATATCCCAGTTCACTTGTTTCGCAAAGGCACTCGGATTATCGTAAGCCCTTTTAGCTTTTGTGACATAGTCGTTTGAAGTTCTAAAAAAGAACCCAAGGTCAGTTGGCAACTTACCGTTACAAGGTCCAATATAAACTAAGGTTGTAGCCTGTTTTGCATCCTTTAACCTTTTATCAATATAAGTTTTCCACTGTGCAAAAGTTTGAGCGATAGTGGACGTTAATTGCTCTCGTTCCACTCCAAAATTATCTGATACATCCATACAATAGCTGACTGTTTTGTTAGCCCCTAAAAACCAGGCACTATTAGCTCCAGGAGAAAGATTGTCTCCTCCCCCACCTTCCCGCCCAGCATAGACCGATGTTGCTAGTAAAAATGTTGCTAAAAATAAAAATACGTTCTTCGGTTTCATAAATCTCCTCCATCGGAAATCTTAGTTACGGGATAAAGAGAAATTCCCAATTGGTAAACTTGTGTGACGTTTCCGTCTCTTTCCAAAAACTCACACAAATCTCTTCTAAATTTTTTAATTCGTTCAATAGCTTCCGGTAAATCTTTAGGATTCGCTGCCATGGTCATAGATGTATGGTTTCTTTCTTCGGGCGAGAGTTGTTCCAATGCTTTAATGGACATTGCAAGAATTTGCTTCTGAAGTTTCTTTGAAGCAGCACTGCTTAGTTTGCTGTCCACAATGTTTGTAGAAAATCCCCCCGACGTATCTATCCATTGACCCTCATCATTTATTTTTATTAATCCCACGCGAACCAATCGTTCAACTGCTGCATTGGATTCGTTTTTTGTAATTCCCAATGTCTTTGAGATCCAAGATGCGTTATTGCGGAAGCCCTTGGTTTTCATCAGCTCAAGGATGGCGTAATGATACCAATCAGAAATGATGGAATAGGTATCTAAAGAGAGTTGCTGAAAATCTAATGTTGCTTGGCCGGAATGACTGGAATTCTTATCAGCGTTTCCATTTTGATAGCTTCGTATTTCGTCAAGGTTCAAGCCAAGAGCAAGGCCCAGACGCTCGATAGTTGAAACCGTAATGCTGCGTTTATTATTGAGCATATCGGAGAGTGCAGCAGGTCCAATTCCCAGAGACTTAGCAAAGGCTCTCAGTGAGTATTTTGGATTGCGGCGGCATCGTTCAATCAGTTCATGTTGAAGGAGTAGCCTAAAATCTTTTGCTTTGTTTTGCAGTGTTAGTTCCGTTGTTTCCATATACAGCAATATAATTGAGGTTAATGCATAGCGCAATATGATCTGGAACAATGTGTACCAAGGGCTTGGAACGGGTAAAAATTACAATCCTGGTGCTGAGTTTCGTCACTGAGGGGATTGCAGAATGGTTTAATCGTTGTTCATGCCACTGACTTCTTTTTACGGTGAGTGATTGGTGCAACCGTCAATTCTAACCCTAGCGGCTTAAGGAGTCTATTTAGAGTGTCCTGAGTAGGGTTATGGGCGGGATTAATGGCTCTTAGAATATTAGGGCTGGCTACCTTTATTTGTTTAGAAAATTCTTTGACTCCCATAGCTCTAATGATTTTTCCAAGGGCTTCTTGAAGGGAAATGCCTTCTTCAAGAGAGGCCAGTAAAAATTCTCGGGCAAACTTTGGATTTTGTAAATCCTTGGCTAATCCTTCATTCCAATCTTTGCTTCTTTTTGACATACGCATTACCTCTTTTTGTATTCAAGCCAATAAGCTTGAGCTTTTTTAATGTCTCGGCTTTGTGTGCTTTTAGAACCACCAAGGAGCAACAAAATTATTTTTCCTTCATCAAAGCCAAAATAAATTCTGTAACCTGGTCCAAAATCCAAACGGGCTTC
>JBBQPV010000082.1:0-7448 GCA_038216925.1 Bdellovibrionia bacterium | reverse complement strand
TCATTTTTTTATCCTGGAGTTTCTTGATTGTGTCAGTTGGAGCGATAAACCGTCCCATGGAATGAGCAATGGGAAGTTTCAAACCAGTTTTAATTTTTTTACCCCACACTCCCTGATTACTTTCCCCTACTAGTTCCACCCATTCTTCTTGAAACAAGCGAGACAAGTTTTTTGTCAAAGCTCCATCCAAGAGCCTTGCCTCACACAAAATTTGAAATCCGTTGCAAATTCCTAGAATTGGAAAACCACTGGACGCTGCAGACATAATATCTAACATTGCGGGCGCAAGGGCGGCCAAAGCCCCACATCGCAAGTAATCACCATAACTAAATCCACCGGGGAGGACAAACCCACTGTAGTTTTTTTTATCAAATCTGTCTGACCACCAAATGTATTCCGCGGGCTGGCCCAACGTTTTAAAAGCTTCAAGGACATCAGCGTCACAATTTGTTCCCAAAAATCTTAGGACGCCCACAGGCTTTGTCATAATTCCGTGACCCTATAAGTTTCTATAAGAGGATTAGCTAGAATTTTTTCTGCCATTGATTCCACTTTTTTTAAGTTACCTTCGCCATCTGGAAGTTCAAGGACAACCATCTTTCCCACTCTACAGTCTGTAGTCTTGAATCCCAAGCGCTCAAGAGCGCTCTTCACCGCTCTCCCTTGAGGGTCCAATGCTTCTTCTCGGGGCATTATTTCCACTTTGTACTTTTTCATTTTTCATTCCTTAAATTTGTCATTCTGCTTAATATTATTCTGTAGCTTTCTTCCACTCGTCCCAAATCTCGTCTAAACCGATCCTTATCTAATCGCTCCCCCGAGTTTGAATCCCATAAACGGCAAGAGTCCGGACTAATTTCATCCCCAAGAATAATTTCTCCAGTGGCGTCTTTTCCAAACTCTAATTTAAAATCGACAAGATTGATGTCAATTTGTCTAAAATAATTTTTAAGTAACTGATTTATTTGTAAGGACAGTACTTTCAATTTAGAAATTTCATTCTGTGTGGCAATTTTTAATGTGAGGATGTGGTCTTCTGTAAGAAGTGGATCATTCAGGCCGTCGTCCTTATAATAAAATTCTGTGAAGGGATTCTCAAAAACACTCCCTTCTTTTAATCCAAAACGTGAAGAAAACGATCCCGCAGCGCGATTTCTTACAACAACTTCCAGAGGAATCATTTTTAACTTTTTCACCACCATATTTTCGTCGTCAATATTTTCCACAAAATGACTTGTGATCCCATTTTTCTTTAAATAATCAAATAACATCGTGGTTATTTTAAGATTGATAGACCCCTTCCCCTCAAAGGATCCTTTCTTTTTCGCATTAAAGGCAGTTAGACTGTTTTTAAATTCGGTGATGAGATGTGTTTCGTCCGAAGTAGAAAATACTCTCTTAGCTTTTCCTTCATAAATTAGGTCTTTCTTTTTTACGGTCATTTGTCACACCTTTATAATACTCGATTAATTATTTTTTTAATTTCTGCCTGATGTTTTCGTCCGGAAAAGATGTCTTCCATTTCCTTTTCTGAAATTAACTTTTTTATGTCCGGGCTTTTCAACAACTCTTTTTTCATGCTGCCCCCTGGTTTAATGGAATGAGATATGGACTGAATTTTTTTATACGCACTTTCACGCTTCATCCCTTTTTTTATAAGAGCCAACAGAACATGTGAACTAAATACTTTCCCACCGGTTAATTCCAAATTAGAAAGCATTTTATCTTCCTTCACTACTAATAATTCCGTAACTTGTGTCAAGCGATGAGCCATATAATCTACAAGTATGAAACTGTCCGGAAATATTATCCTTTCAACAGATGAATGGCTGATATCACGCTCGTGCCAGAGGGCTATATCTTCCATGGCGGAGATTAAATATCCCCTGACTAATCTTGATAATCCGGAAATATTTTCTGACGCGATGGGGTTTTTTTTATGGGGCATTGCGCTTGAGCCCTTTTGACCTTTCTGAAATCCTTCTTCCACCTCATCGACTTCCGTCCTTTGTAAGTGACGAATTTCTACGGCAAACCTCTCAAACCCGGCGGCGAGCATGGACAAACTCCAAATCAATTCAGCATGACGGTCCCGGGGAATGACTTGAGTGGCAACATCCTCTACAGGTAGTTTTAAATCTGCTGCCACTTTAGCTTCTAAAGCCATACCCATGGTGGAATAAGTTCCCACGGCACCACTCAACTTAACTCTGCAAATCTGGTCACTGGCTAATTTGAATCGCCAAATATTTCTTTGAAGTTCAGCTACAAATCCCGCGACTTTTAACCCAAACGTTGTTGGTTCTGCGTGAATGCCGTGAGTTCTGCCCACGCACACAGTATCTGCGTGCTCGCTAGCAAGGGATGTGAGCGATTTTTCCAAAGTTTCCAGAGTCTCAATAAGTTCTAAAGATGCATCATGAATCTGCAGGCTGAGGGCAGTATCTAGCACATCTGATGAAGTGAGGCCGTAGTGAACATACGGGCCAAACTCCCCTACATTTGAAGCCACATTTGTGACAAACGCGATGACATCATGTTTTGTAGTTTTCTCAATGTCTAATATTTCCTTGGTATTAAATTTTGCCTTTTTAATAATTGCAGCAGCGGCTTCCTTGGGAATGAGATTTAATTCTCCCTGCGCTTTCGCTACGGCAACTTCAACTCTCATCAAACAACTGAATCTGTATTCAGTGTCCCAGAGACGCCCCATGCTTTGTCTGGTGTAACGCTCGATCACCTTTGAACTCCTTACGATATTTATTGAGGATACCCTTGTATATTCTAAATTCCGTTTCCATCGCCGATGTCAGATTGGCGGAATAATCAGTTGCAATTCCCGCCAGCCACAGATTTTTCTTATAAAGATCTCGGTAAACTTTTCTATCTGCCGGATAAATGTACGTTGCGTTGTCCGCGGAAATTTGAATTTGTGGCGCAATAGTTAAAATAAAACATTCTTCGAATTTAGGGAAAAGCAGGCTTAAATTTGTCCGGACTTCGTCCGCCAAGATTTCAAGAGTGCTTTGTTTTTTTGTGTCTTCAAAAAGAATTCGACTCCAAACAGTCACGATGTCATTTTTTTCAGTGGGTGCCCATCTGAGAATACCAAATTGCGACCCCTCAAGGGGCATCAACGGGTCCATAACAAAGGAAGAAAACTCATAAAGGCCCTCAGGTTTGGACCGTGCTTTCATTTTAAAACCAAACCGCAGCCAAACAAATTGGGCAGGTTTAGAATTTTCTTGAACAGCCTTCATTTTTTTTGAAAACTCAGGAATCTTTTTTTCGATGTGTTCAGCGGAACAAGCAAGAACCAGCTCATCACAACTCACAAATCCTCGGGACTCCTCATTTTCAATTCCCGTGATTCTGTTTCCATCCCGAGCAATATCTAATATTGTAGAGTTTCCTAAAACTTTTACTCCGGCTTTAGAGACTTTCTCCATGGCAGTTTGCCTGGCCTTTGTCATAGAATTTTTTGTTAAGAAATAAGGTTCATTTGGATTTAATCTTGGTTCATTGCCCAGTAGTCCTGCCCTCGGGGAGACACTGGTTCTCAAGGCAGTTGTCCATTGAGCTGCCCAGCGTTGAGCATAATTGAGATCTAAAATCTTTTTTTCATAGGCTGAAATGAGTTTCTCAGAACCGCTGCCTATACTTTCCCAATACTGCTCAAGAGAATCGGCACTAGATCCAAAATAAAATTTCAGTGCACTTTTTGAAAGGGGCCCGCCTAAATCTAATGGTCCACGGGGAGTGATGATCTGCAGAGATTCTTGTTCTTCAATTCCAAAACACTCTTCACTGAATTCTTGTGCAGAGACTGGTAATTTCTTAAACTCAGAGCGGGTCCCAACTTGCCACACAAAATCGTCTAAGAGTGATGGTTCATATCCTTTTTCAATCTCCATCCATGTCACGTCAAATTTGCTCTTTACCAATTCTTGGGCAAGCCACAGCCCGCGATGATTGGATCCTAAAATGACAATTTTTCCAAAGCTCATTGAAGACCTTTTAGGCTTTGATTTAAAGCCAAATGTTCATTGATGTGGAGATATAATTTTGAGCCGGCGGGACTGAAACTCCTCTTTAAAAGAACTTTCCCAGAATCCACTTCCGCATTGACATAATGCACGGTCACGCCAAGTCTCTCGTCCCCGGCGGCAATAGCTGCCTCATACGCATTAAGTCCTTTATGTTTTGGTAACAGAGAAGGATGGATATTAACTAATTTCCCTCCTCTCCTTTCAATTTCATCTATAAATGACGGACTTAGTATTTTCATGTAACCCGCCAAAAAAACATTTTTTACAGAATATTTTTTTAGAGTTTCTAATATCCATTTTTCAGAAATTTTTGGCTCCGGCGGGATTTCAACGGGAATCCCCATGCGTCTTGCCCTCAGGACTCCGTAAGCTTTATTAGATGAGGCAACAACCAGACTCACATTAACATCTCTTGAATCCAGAATAGCTTGCAGGTTACTTCCATTTCCCGAAATGAGAACTCCCCAATTTTCTCTCTTCATATGAGAACCTCTGCAGGTCCGTTCCGATCAACCACATACCCTATGGGCCAAGAAGACCAACCCATCTCAGCACTGGCAGAAATGACGGTTTCTAAATCTTTTTTGTCGCAAAAAATCACATAACCCACGCCGCAGTTAAAAGTTTCCAGCATTTCTTTTGGACTAAGACCACTTCGTTTTTGCAATTCTCGAAATGAGTCTGGCCACGGCCATCGCTGCACCTTCAAGCTGGTATTGACTTTCATTACTCTGGGAATGTTTCCCGTAATTCCACCGCCTGTGATGTGGGCCATGGCTTTAATTTTCATTTTACTTTTTAATTCGCTGACCAAACCTACGTAAATTCTTGTGGGGGTCATGAGTAAATCCGCAAACTTTTCAGCGTCTTTCTCAAATAATTTTCTAATTAGAGAATAACCATTGGAATGAAACCCGCTGGAAGAAATACCCACCGCGATATCTCCTGTAGCTAAATCTTTTCCATCTATGACGTCGCTTTCATTAACCGCACCGACGCAAAAACCCGCGCAGTCATAATCTTTGTCTTTATAGTGCCCCGGCATTTCCGCGGTTTCTCCGCCAATCAGGTGGCAATTACTTTCCCTTAAACCATCTAGTACTCCGGCTAAAAATTCCTGTGCCTGATCTAGGTTCAGTTTACTAGTAGCGAAATAATCTAAGAAAAATAAGGGGTCAGCACCGCAGGTGATCATGTCATTCACACACATTGCGACAAGATCCACTCCCGTTGGTTTCACACGATTGAGTTCCACAGCTAAGCGCACTTTTGTCCCTACTCCATCGGTGCAGGAAACTAAAATAGGCTGTGGGTACTTTTTTAAGTCCAACTTGAAGAGGGCGGAAAATCCACCTATGCCTGAAACTACGTTTTGATGGGGGCCCGTCGGCTTTTGAGTTTTAATCCAATCAACAAGGCGGTCACCCTGTTCAACATCGACGCCGCTGGATTTATAATCTGACACACCGCCTGGGGCTTTGTTTTCCAATGGTCTCTGACTCCGAGATTTTCGAGGGGTATATTTGAATCTATGATTCACCTATCAAAGGTGATAAATCTACATAAAATTATGGAAACACCACGAATTCTCATCATCAGGCTTTCCAGCATCGGTGATATCGTCCAAGCGCTGGGAGTTCCGCGTCATCTTCACCGTAAATTTCCCAAAGCGGAAATTCACTGGGTGGTGCGATCGGACAATGAATCCCTCGTAGCAAACAATCCTTATGTTACCCAAGTCATTCCATTTGTCCGAAGCTCAGGGCTGCGTGGATGGCTCAGTCTTAGCCGAAAGCTTTCCGAAAATGGTTACACCCACGTCTATGATGCACATAATAATTTTAGATCCAGAATTCTGTGCGCCTTTCTCAGACCACCTTTTTTCATAAGGCGCTCCAAAGAACGTTTCAAAAGGCTTTTATTATTCTGGTTTAAGATTCAGCACTTTTACGAAATTAAGAACGGAATAGACAGTTACGTTGAGCCATTGATCTCTTGGGGAATTCATAATGACAAGATGGGTTCAGAAATGACTCTTTCGCCGGAAGTGCAGGCAAAAGTGCGGGCCCTTCTTCCAAATAAAGAAAACCTTATAGCCATTGCGCCGGGCACTGCTTGGCCAAAAAAAACTTGGCCCGTAAATAAATGGAGCGAACTTTTGAAACTTCTTCTAAATAATAAAAATCTTCATTTTCTTATTCTTGGCGGCCCGAATGATGATTTTTGTAAGGATCTCCTCATTGACAGTAAACGCATATTTTCTCTTCAAGGAAAATTGTCTTTGATAGAAAGTGCAGCGGCCATTGGTTTTTGTAAAACTTTGGTTGCCGGTGATACGGGACTTCTACACATGGCGGAAGCCTTAAAGAAGAATGTAGTTTGCCTTTGGGGCCCAACCCATCTTGGCCATACATATAGAACAGAGAGCATTACATTGGAGAAAAAACTTTGGTGCAGACCGTGCACAAAAGACGGATCAGGACCCTGTATTAATAGAGAATTTCAGAAATGCATGACCGATATTTCTGAAGTAGAAGTTTTAGCCGCTGTGGAAAAAGTTTTAGCGGTGCATTCATGACACAATTTATCTACACATTTATAGTTTACCCTCTCATTATCACCGCTCTTAAAATCTTATCGTTTTTTGATTCCAAGGTGGCTGAAGGTTACCGAGCCAGAAAAAACTCACCATGGCTAAGAGGTCCAGAGTTAAACCCCGGCCAATCTTGGGTTTGGTTTCATGTGGCCAGTGGAGAACTGGAGTATGCAAAACCTGTCATTAGAGAAATTAAAAAAAATCCTAGTTACAAAGTCCTCGTCACATATTTTTCTCCGAGCGTTGTCAAATCTCTCAATCATTTTTCTGAAGTTGATTTTTTCACTCCCACCCCCTGGGATACCCCGTGGCACTGGAATGCTTTCTTAGTAAAATATAAACCTGCGGTCTTGGCCATCGCTCGCACAGATCTTTGGCCAAACATGATTTGGCAAACTCGCAAAAGCGACATCCCGTCATTATTATTTTCAGCCACCCTGCCCTCCCAAAGTGCACGTGTTGCGAGTTTTTGGGGAAGACTTTTTTACGGTTTTCTAACAGAAAATCTGAGTCATATCTCTTGCGTAACAGAACTAGATAAAGAAAATTTTATTCACGCGTCACCCCGTCTATCTTTGTCTGTGGATGGGGACACTCGTTATGACCAAGTTGCTTTTCGATTGAAAACTGCCTCTCAAGATTCTGCAATTCAGAATATAAAATTAGATCCTACAAAATCCGTTTTTCTTGCTGGAAGCACTTGGCCTGAGGATGAGAAAGTTTTTCTCCCGTCTCTAAAGACCGCACAAAATCAAGGTTTCCAAATCATCATTGCTCCCCACGAGCCTTCACCAGAACATATT
>JBBQPV010000081.1:0-7455 GCA_038216925.1 Bdellovibrionia bacterium | reverse complement strand
TCTTCTCCCGCTTCAGAGCGTGCTCTCAAGAAGCTAGCAAGTGGAAATGTGCTCTGGTCAGACTTGGGTCCCGATGTTCAAAAGTTGCCCCAGTTTATGAACCGCGATGTAGAATTATTAAAATTGGCGAAATCTGGAAATGCAGACGCTGTTAAAAAACGCGTAAAGAAACTAGCCCAGGCCGATTTGGATATTTTAGCGAAGATAGTTCAGAAACTCCATATTGTAGAAGTTGAAGCTATTCAAAGGATGAGCGTACATTCAGCAAAAACTCCCGTATTAAACAGGGATGATAAACAATCCAGCACAGAAGTGGTTAGATTTCCTAAAGAGAATGAGGTTTGGCTTGATGAAGTCACTCACATTCAGGTTCATGCCAAAGGCTGTCAACAACCTGTGAAAGGTTCATGATTATGAAAAAGACGATGTTTCTTATTCTTGTTGCATTACTGGTGGGCTGCAAAGCTCAGTCTCCAAAACTAGAAGCGCCCGTGGCTCCCTATGAAGCCTCTGCAGTAGCAGCCGATGTACAAAAAGTGGATATTACCCCAAAGGTGGATATTCTTTTTGTAGTGGACTACTCCCTGAGTATGGGAAAACACCAAATGAATTTAGCTCGAAATATTAAAAAGTTTGTAGATGAATTCAGTAAAAACAAACTTTTAGATTTTCATATTGGTGTAGCACCTATTTATGATCATTGTCATTTTGATGCCGATGGTCTGTGCAGAGACAAAACCCAACCAAATTTTCTCTTGGGACATTTGATGCCTTTAAAAAATACAAAGGGTGAAGTGGACACCGCCGGTCCTCGATTTGTCACTAAATCTACGCCCAACTATCTAGAGTTACTTTATAACACTCTCCTTATTGGTGAATTTGGCGGCCCTCAGTTTGAGGAAATGTTTATTCCTGTGTTGCCCGCTTTATCTCCCGAGCTTGCGAAGGGTCCTAACAAAGACTTCTACCGTCAAGATGCATATTTGATTGTAGTGTTTATCACCGATGGCGATGACTCCTCTACAGACCCCAACTTAAATCCTGTGGAATTCGCCGATAATTTAATTGCGTTTAAAGGATCCAGAGCAAAACTTTCCGTTGTTGGAGTCATTGCTCCATCTTCAGAAAAATCCTGTGTTAAAGATCCAGGAGCGGCGCATGGTCCTGTGCGAATGGAGAAATTTCTTCAATACGTAGGCGCAGACGTTCTCAGTTTATGTAATCCCCATTTTGGTGATGCCCTTGGGGTCATTGGACGAAACATAGCTGCTAAGATTCCCAGCCAAGTTATTCCTTTGACTGGAATTCGTGACTCGGCACGTACTAAAAAATTTAGAGTGATGTTTGGAACTCAAGAACTTCCGGTGACCGCTTGGAGCTATGATTCCGAGAGAAGTGAAGTTACTATAAATTCTGATACAGTTCTTGATGATTCACAAAAAGATGCCAAGCTAGTGATCGATTTTACATCTGTCACAACTAAGAACTTGGTGAGACATAAAGTTAAGAAAATAAATTAGACCTTAAAAAGTAAAAGCCCACTGGTTTTCGCCAGTGGGCTTTTTTTTATCAAAAAATTAATAATTGGGATTGGTGCTATCGTTTGTTGAGTCGGTGGTGCCACTGTTCCCGTTATTTGTCGTTGTTCCAGTGGTAGTGCGAGATTTTGTTGATCTTCTCGAGGTTCTCGTACTGGTTTTAGATCCGTCGGCGTTGGTTTGACTGTGGACATCGTCACTTAATGTAGTGTCGTGATTAGTATTCGTAGTTCCTGGTGTATAAGTTCCGTTGGTATTTCCGGACCCAGACACAGAACCGGCACTTCCACCAACAGGTGCCCCTGAACTTGGGGTTTGGGCCAAAGCCAAACTGCTTAATCCAATAATAAATGATGATGCAATGACTGATTTGATATTCATATCTTCTCCTTTGAAAATGTTTACTCAAAGGCGCTAATTGAGCAAGGTCTGTACCATTGACGTAAACCCGATTAATTGCATTTGAACGAATTTTTAGTGGTTCTTTGCAACATAACTTTTTTAATAGCCGGCGATGCCGCCCTCTCCTCGAGAGTCAAATGCACCTTCCAATTTGCCGTCGGAGTTTACCCTGACAGCGTATACTCTAGCCACATTACCTTCATAAACGGCGTGGCCTAACTTATGAAGACCTTCCACTATTTCTGTTGAGAGGGTTCGGTCATACATTATTTTGTCTGGATTATACTGGTGGTGCACTCTGGGCATTTGAATAATTTCGTCCAAATTTAAGTTCGTGTGAAGGGCATGGTAAATAGTTTGATAAACAGCGTTTATTATTCTTGGGCCGCCAGGAGCACCAAGAGATAAAAAAAGCTGGCCGTTTTTTTCTACTATGGTAGGCGTCATGCTACTCAGCGGAGTTTTAAACGGCGCCACCGTGTTGATTTCACTCTGAGTTAAGCCAAAGGTATTGGCTTTCCCCGGTTGCGTGGTGAAATCATCCATTTCATTATTCAAATTAATTCCAAATTTTTCAGTAAAAACGCCAGAACCATATTCAGTATTGACTGTGGTGGTTGCGGTCACTGTGTTTCCATTGCCATCGGCCACAACGTAGTGAGTGGTATTTGTACCTTCATGAATTTCAAAATCTTGCTTTTTTATAATAGACTTTTTATTTTTATGGACTGTTTCACTTAACTTACTGACGCGTTCTGCGCTAAATAAAGTTGAAACATCAAACTTTGAGAACTGGGGATCTGCAATATACTGCCTGTCAAAAAAGGCTCTGGACATGATTTCCGCCATGGAATGATACTCCGTCAAACTGTATGCTTTGAGTTCACCGAGTTTTACTTTCTCTGATATTTTTAATTCAGACAGTAATAATGCTCCTCCACTACTAGGGGGCGGCATGGAATAAATTTCCGAGTCAAAAACTTTTGCATGGAGGGGTTCCATCCACCTCACCTTATATTGAGTTAGGTCGTCACCGGTCATGATTCCACCGGTGGATTTCACCGCATCAACTATATCCGCTGCAATTTCGCCAGAATAAAATCCAGATGCGCCCTTTCTCATAATAATATTTAAAGCTCTCGCTAATTGGGGCTGCTTAAAAATCTCGCCCACTTCAAGGGGTGTACCCTTATGAGTGAAATATTTTTTACCTCCTGGCGAAAAATCTTTAACATTTTCATTTATCATTCGGGCAAATTCTTCCGTTACAGGAAATCCCTGTGCCGCAAGTTTCTGTGCCGGTAAAACTAATTTTGTCCACGGCAACTTCCCGTATTTTTTATGTAATTCAAATAAGCCTTTTACATTCCCTGGAGTACATACTGCTAGGCCGCCAACGGTGGACGCGTTCTCCGGTTTACCGAGAAACATCTCGCGAGTGGACTTCTGAGGCGCTCGTTCTCGGTAGTCCAGAGCTTCTACTTTTCCGTTTATTCGAATCAGCAGGAAGCCTCCACCACCCAGACTAGCGTAGTAGGGCGTCGTGACGGACAAAGCAAAAGCCGTGGCCACAGCAGCATCAGCGACGTTGCCCCCTTGCTTTAAAATATCTGCACCTACTTGAGAAGCTAAAGCTGAACAACTGACCACCAACCCTTTTTTTGCAAAAGTGGGTCTAGCCCAAACGTTGAACGTTGCAACCAGGACCAACACAAAACAAAACATATTTCTCATATAAACAAGTCCTTCTCATCTCAGTACCATGGATGTTCCGTGGTCTTTAATTTGCAATATTAGTTGTTTTCACGGAGGACTCAAATGTTAAAACTGATTTTACTCATTTTTATCCCATTTTATTTTTTGGCTAAACCGCTTATTTTGTATGCCGCTCCCATAACAGCAGTGAGCGGAAATATTGACGGAGTATATGTAGCTGCCACGTACACAGATAATCAACATGTTCAGTTCATTTCTGTTGGGTTCTATCCCAATACCTGCTTCCATGTGGCCGATGCTGAAATCAAAATTGACCGATCCGCAAAAAACATATTTGTGACTCCGCAGGCGTATTATTACGGAGGCTATTGTCTTGATATGATCATAGGGTATCAACAAACTCTAGAATTGGGCCTTTTAGCAGCGGGCGAATATAAAATTTATGAGGCTAATCAAAAGAGGTTTTTAGGAACCCTTCATGTAGAGCATTTTTAGCCAGCTTTTTTAGGGGTAACTTTTGTATTTAAGAAGTTTCTAATTTTTTGCAAATCCGTATCACTTAAACCTATGAAATTAGTTTTAATGAGAAATATATTAGGATTTGAAGGGTCTGGAGTGCAGGAAGTCACTCGCAGAATGGGTGGATTAATTCCAAGTTGCCCAAAAAACTCACTTTGAATTTTCATTTTTGAGTCTTCAATGGCAATGAGAGGAGAGGTGATAACCATTCCTCTTTCTGAGAGATAGACAATTTCTAAATCCAAATTTAAATTGGCTCTTTGGCGGACCGGACCCTCTTGAAAAACTGTTTTAGATATTTCCGGTGATCTCTTTTTAAAAAGACCTTCAACCTTACCAAGCAAAATGAGGGGATCTATGGGCTTTAAAATATAGTCGTTGGCCCCAACCTCTAACCCAAGTTGGATATCTTTGGCATCTCTTCTGCCGGTCAACATGGCCACAGGGATTTTTGAAAATTTCTCTGTTCTTCTAATGGTGCGGATAAAATCAAAACCAGAGATACCGCCAGGCATATTTGCATCGGTGATTATAATGTCGAAATGTTCCGAGTTTAAACGGTCAAAGGCATCTCTGGGATCACTGAGAGTGGTGACAGAGTACCCCGCGCTATTTAAAATCCCTTTGACAAGTTTCTGCGTGACTTTGTCGTCATCTACAAAAAGTATATTGATCATTTATGCCTCAATTAGTTATCGGAAGGTTTGTTAGGCGGCTTTATTTTCAAGTTGGTGAGTAAGCTCGTCTTTAGTCTTGATGTAACAGACTTTTAGATCTGAAATAATCTGAGCAGCATTCTCACTGGATTCTTCTAACTTTCTTGAAATTTCACCAAGGGCCAGCAGACCAAGGTTTAAACTACTTCCCTTAAGAGCATGGGCAGCCTCACGGAGGGCGGCAGCATCTCCATTTTTGACTGCGTCTTCAATGGCGGTCATATAATCAGGGAATTTCTCATTGTATATAGTTAAGAGTTCTGTAAAAAAAGATCCGTCCGCCTTGATATGCAATAATTTTTCCACCGCTGACCAATCTATGAGTGCGTTTGCGTCCGCAGTGACGACGGGTGCAGATGGAATGCTAGGTGCCGGTGCAAGCCAGCGTTCGATAGTCCCGGCCAAGTTTTCCATATCTACGGGTTTATTGAGATAGTCGTCCATCCCAGCATCAAAACATTTTTGTTTATCTTGAGCCGTGACATTGGCTGTGAGGGCGACGATGGGCGTTCGCTTTGCCGTCAACTTTTCAAAATCTCGAATTTCCTTAGTGGCTTCATACCCATCCATAACGGACATCTGACAATCCATAAAAATGAGATCGATTTTTCTGTGTTTATAAATTTCAAGGGCGGTCTTGCCATTTTCCGCTGCTTCTACGGTGAAGCCAAGCTGTGAGAGCATTTCAATGACCACTCTTTGGTTAACTTGGTTGTCTTCTACCACTAGTAAATTCAAATTTCGTTTTTGTTCTTTTGAAAGTTGACTCACTAGCTCCGTTTTCTTTGGCTCTCTAAGAGGCTCTTTTCCCTGTCCCATTTTTACCGTAAACCAAAATGCCGAGCCTTTACCTTCTTCACTTTGAACACCAATTTCTCCACCCATCATTTCTACAAGGCGTTTACAAATGGCAAGCCCCAACCCGGTTCCCCCAAATTGTCTAGTGGTGCTGCTGTCTGCCTGGGTAAAAGGTTGGAATAGGCGATTGAGCGCGGTGTTGTTTAAACCAATTCCAGTGTCTTGGATTTCCACACGGATTTCACAGTTTTTTTGGTTTTCAGACTGCTTTGTAACGGAGACAGTGACGCCCCCTTCTTTAGTAAACTTCACCGCGTTGCCGATTAAATTGATGAGGATTTGTCTAAATTTACCAGGGTCACCTAAAAGAAACTGCGGAACTTCCGAAGATATTTCAAAATTTAAAAATATACTTTTTGCTCTAGCACTGTGTATGAGCATTTTTTCTGTGTCTTCAAGAACATCCTGAAGACTAAAATCTATTGTTTCAAAAATCATTTTCCGAGATTCAATCTTAGAGAAATCCAAGATATCGTTAATGAGAGTAAGAAGGGCTTCTGCAGAAATTCTTATAGTGTCTACAAATTGTTTTTGTTTGTCGTTTAGGTTTGTTTTACTCAAGAGCCCTGACATTCCTATGACTCCGTTCATGGGAGTTCTAATTTCATGACTCATATTTGCTAAAAAATCCGACTTCGCAAGACTCGCCTCTAGTGCGGCTTTACGGGCGTCAATAAGTTCCTTTTGCTCTCTTTTCTCTTTTGAAATATCTTTTAGAAAACAATAATGTCCCTCAAATTTTCCTTTATCACTATGAGTGAGAACCATGGTCAACCTGACATAAAAGGGTTCCCCACTTTTGGGACGGCACAAAGCTTCCACTTCAGAGCGTCCGTCTTCTTTGACTCGAGCGTATTGTTCAATCACTTCCTCTTGAGAGTGTTCATCTATAATGTTAATCCAGTTTCTGCCTATGAGCTCATGAATTTCAAAACCTAAGAGACTTGCAAAAGCTTTATTTACGGAAAGGAAAGTCCCTTGTTCATCTATACGGGAGATTCCCTCTACGGCGTTCTCTAATGCCAGCCGCATTTTTTGGAACGCTTCTTCTGTTTTTCTTCTTTCATTTATTTCTTTTCTTAAAATGAGACGTGATGTGAATAGAAATAAAAAAGCCAAGGCGCAGGAAAAAAGAATGGCAAAGTGAGAAATCTCCGCCACACGATTAGCTTCCTTGACGTGTTTAGCAAGTAGTGTCCGTGCTTGATCTTCAGTTTCATTTATGAGACTTCTGATGTCAGTCATGATGAGGGCACCTTGAGTGACGTAAGGCTCAAGTTTTTCCCGGGTGTATTCTTTACTGTGACGAAATTGCACAATATAGTTAAGCTGCTTAGTTTTTTCTGAGACAAGTTTATGAAGTTTAGTGAGGTTATTTTGTTGCACTTCATTGTCAGCTGCAAAATTTGCCAGGGTCTGCAGGTGCACGCCCATGGCTTTACTTTTTGTTTTGTAAAGTTCCAAGAACTCCGGATCTTCGGCGAGTAAAAAACTATTCACTCCGGCTTCGGCCTCTTGCATGGTAGACAATGTGGCCTTTAACTCTAGAAGTACCAGATTGGTTTCTGAAATGGCCTGAGAGTTTTCTGTGAGACGAGATTTACTTTTGTATGAAAAAACGCAGAGAAAAAAAAGCGTAATCAAAACTAGTATAAGACCTGCGTCGGCTTTTTTAGAAACGCTATTAACCATACTTCTTTATCGAC
>JBBQPV010000080.1:0-7538 GCA_038216925.1 Bdellovibrionia bacterium | reverse complement strand
AGAAGTTTTTCTTGGGTCCACGTTGCTCCGTAGTCTGTTGACTTGCGGTAATAAAGATCCCAAATTCCAGATCTGAAGTCCATCCACACAACATGAACGTTTGAACCTGTGGCTGCCATTGTCATTCGGTAACCTGCCCCGCTGAAGCTTAATTGAATTTCTGGCTGCCACGTCACACCATTATCTTTTGAGGCTCGGATGTAAATATCGCCTGCATTGCGACTGCAGCACCAGTCAGAGAAAGTAGAGACGGTCTTAAAGTATGTGATATAAATATTTGGTCCGTCTGCTACTAGAGGTTTTTCTAAATAGAGAAATCCTGACCCAAGGACAATATCTGAGGACCAAGTAGTTCCTTCATCTGTGGAACGGCGATACAGAATTGTTCCGTTGCCTTGAGCTAGATGAACAGTGCTTCCACTTGAGGCCAGCGCATTAAACCATGCATCTGAATTTCCAAATGTGATTTGCGTTTCAGGACCCCACGAATTTTGCTGGGAAGTACATTGAGTATAAAGTTTTGTAATACCCAATGGTACTGACGGTGAAAACTGGCCATTTGATTGGCAGGTCACAGTAACTGAACAAGTAGCAGCAGATCCTGACGATGCGGAATAATAAACTCCTTGTGAGTATGCTTGGCCGTTGAGAGAACAAGACTGTGTGCAACTGGTGTAGAGTGGCGCGCCCTTGCTCCAGGTTCCTGAACTTTGACAAACGCTTGGAGCATTAGAGGAAACGTTGAGACTTGAGCACAGTGTAGGAAAAGTCGCGGCCTGATTTGTATACCCAGTCACTGTTGCGCCTGCAGAAAAACCTGAAGGTGTTGAGGTGCCAGGTCCATTTATGTAACCACATGTCTGACCAACGACGGTGCAACTGGAAACTGCGGAGGACGGAAGTGCGCTGCTGAATTGCCCGTTAGCCATACAGGTGACGGGAACCGGGGTGCATGTCAATCCGGAGGATGAGGTAAAATAATTTGCAACGCCAACGGCCACTGCCACTCCGTCTCCAGGAAATATACAAGATTTTACTACTTGGGGTGAAGATGCAAATGGAGAACTCAACGATGAGAGAGTTGTGGATTTTAGATCTTGATTGGAACAGTTGACGAAAAAAAATGAGTTCCCACAAAAAGCAAGGAGTAGAATGAGTAGCTTACCAATTCGGCCAAATTTTTTGTTGCCCATCGTTAAGTATTTTCGGCGCTTTCCATAGGTCACTTAAGCGTTTAAATCTAACCTAGAGCATTCCTGCATATTCTTTGGGCCTATTTGATTGTCAAAGGCCGGACGGGATGTTGTATTGGATTATGTCTCTAGATTCCGACCGATTGCATTTTCTTTTTTATCCAAAAGTGGTGGCTTTGATTGGTGCCTCTGAAAAGCCTGGGTCTGTTGGTTTTTCAACATTTTCAAATTTGTTAAATGATAAGTTCTCAGGCTTAGTTTATGCGGTAAATCCTCAGCACACTCAAATTATGGGTCAAATATCTTACGCCAATTTAAAGGACTTACCGAATAGACCAGACCTAGCGGTCATTGCAACTCCGGCAGTGACGGTGCCCGGAGTTTTAATCGAATGTGTAGCCATGGGTATCCCGGCAGCAGTCATTTTATCCGCCGGATTCAAAGAGACGGGCGCCAGTGGTGTTGCCCTTGAGCAAGAAATTATAAAAATCACCCATGGAAAAATGCGCATCTTAGGTCCTAATTGTCTCGGTCTGATGAATCCCATTTTAGGTTTAAACGCTACTTTTGCGCAAGCCATTGCCCGCCCCGGTAACGTAGCTTTTTTGAGTCAAAGTGGCGCTCTGTGCACCGCAATTTTAGACTGGAGCTTTAAGGACAATTTAGGTTTTAGTGCATGTGTTTCTATGGGTTCAATGTCAGATGTGGGATGGCCAGATTTGATTCGACACTTTGGTGAAGATAAATCCACGCAAAGTTTAATTCTCTATATGGAGTCAGTGGGCGACGGTTCTGCGTTTTTAGCTGCCGCTCGGGAAGTGTCTGCAAAAAAACCGATTATCGTTATTAAAGCGGGAAGAACCGAAGCCGCGGCAAAAGCAGCAGCATCACATACAGGGTCTCTGACGGGAAGTGATGATGTTTTAGAAGCCGCATTTCAAAGCTGCGGCGTCTTAAGGGTTAACGAAATTTCCGAGCTTTTTGATATGGCTGAAGTCTTAGGTAAACAACCTCTGCCGCGAGGGCGAAAGCTGGGGATTGTCACTAATGCCGGTGGACCGGGAGTTCTTGCAGCAGATGCGTTGGCCATTGGAGGCGGTGAACTTGCCAATTTATCACAGGAAACTATTGCGGAATTGAATGGAGTTTTGCCAGCAGCCTGGAGTCACGGTAACCCCGTGGACATTCTAGGTGATGCAGATCCAACTCGTTTTAGCTCTGCTCTGAGCATCGTTGTGAATGACATCAATGTGGACGGATTACTGGTCATCATGACCCCCCAAGGCATGACCCACCCTCTAGATGTTGCACAGGAAATCCAAAAGATTGCATTGGAGAGTAAAAAACCGATTCTAGCGGCATTCCTTGGAGGAGAGACTATAGAAAAGGCTACTGTATCTTTATTGAAAGCTGGCATTCCTACTTTTTTATTTCCTGACGAGGCAGCCGGTATTTTTAATCACATGTGGAAGTTGAGTGAAAATATTGAAGTTTTGAGAGAAGTATCAGAAGTCAAGTTCACACCAAACAAGAGTGCCAAAGAAAAAGTACAGGCGCTATTTTTGAAAATTAAAAAAGCCGGCAGAACATTATTGACGGAAGATGAAGCAAAAGCAGTTTTTGCATTCTACGGAATTCCTGTGGTCCCAACTGAAATCGCTAAAACTTCTGAAGAGGCTGAATTGAAGGCGGAACATCTTAAGTTTCCAGTTGTGTTGAAACTTTATTCAGAAACGGTCACTCATAAAACTGACGTTGGAGGAGTGAAACTGAATTTAAAAAATTCCCAAGAAGTGCGTGATGCTTTTTTCGCAATTAAACAAAATGTAGAAAAAAAAGTGGGTTTAAATGTATTTCAGGGCGTCAGCGTTCAGCCGATGATCCAGCATGAAGGCTATGAATTAATTTTGGGAATGACTCGGGATCCACAGTTTGGGCCCGTGCTGATGTTCGGCACAGGCGGTGAGCTTGTGGAAATTTATAAGGACAGATCTCTCGGGCTTCCACCGCTGTCTTCAAAACTGGCTCGGCGTATGATGGCAAAAACAAAGATTTATGCGGCTTTAAAGGGTGTGCGTGGCCACAAGTCTGTAAGATTATCTGAAATTGAAAATATTTTAATGAGTCTGGGTCAGTTAGCAATCGATAATCCCCAAATCCAGGAAATGGATATGAATCCGCTCATAGCTTCAGAGCATAGAACGATAGCGCTTGATGCACGTATTCTGATTTCCTAAAAAACTACGGTTCAGTCGAAGCCGCAAGGCGAAATTTGTGGTTGTAGAATTGTTGGTCTTCATTTAGCCTGAGAATCTAAAGGGGTAATAAATGCGAAAAATACTACAGTTAATGGTTATTGTTTTCTGGCCGGTTTTGGCCCTTTCTTCTATGAATGCCGATCAAAAAAGTTATCTGAAGAAAGCTCAAAGCTATCTTGACGACCCTTCTGCAGGAGAGGGCTATTATACCAAAAGTATGTGCGGATTCAATATTCCGACTAAACTTGACGAAGCACTGGCAGAACCGTTTATGAAAGCTGACGCCGAACTCAAAAACTACTGCGAGGAAGTGCGATCTAAAATTGCATTAATCTGCCGTGATGGATCAGATGAGTTGAAAAATAGAGTGAAAAAGAACATCAAGAGGATCACCTGTAAGCTTGCGCCTACTGTGGACGGAGTTTCATTTCGGTTCGTCGAGGGCAACTTAGAGGCGTTTTTTAATACTAAATCTTCCGATCTAAGTCGCGGCGTTTTGTAATTTGTTGAGGACGGGATGCCCACCCCAGCAAAAGGCCCATCCAAAAAGAAATAGACTATTTAAGAAATCTTCGAGTCCAGAATCGTCACTCAGAAGTATTTCTGTCGTACTATAAGACATATACATGATTTTAAAGGGCCTTTTATTTGCAGGGTAAGCACGCAAATGGAATGGCTGGATCGTTTCATCAACTGAAAGGTTATATGAATACATTTAGACTCTTGGTCACTATAAGTTCCCTGCTAATCGGAGTTGCTTCCCTCGCTGATATTGGGTCAGAACAGGACATTTCGTTGGAAAAAATGAATTTTGAAGTCAGTTGCGGTCGCAGCATTTTTGCTCGTCCATCGGGGGCTGCCGCTGAAAATATTTCAGTAAAGAAGGTTTCAAATACTCAGGCTCAGATGCAATTGGATTTGTCAGACTCCGGTGTCGGTAAAAACGTGGCTGTGGGCCAAGTTAAGAGTCTTAAATTGACCCGTGGCTCAAGCCCAGCTTTTGTGATCACTACAGTGGTGATTACGGCTCAACTTTTGACGTCAGAGGGAGCATTGTTTAATAATACGGCTGACGTTGTTTTAACTACGACTATGTACAGCGGAAGCATTGAATTTGCACCTAACTTTAAATGGTCTACGATTAAATTGGTGCCAAAATCCGACAAAAGTGTCTTGCCAAAATTACCGGAATGGACCGCTGGGTTGCGATGTCATCTGAGCTTAATATAATTTAATCTGAACTTTATCCGCTGATTGCTTTAAATGCGTGTCTGTATTTCCATCATAATGATTCAATATGCATCAATCACCTAAGGTGAAGTTTCTTGAGTCAGCTTCCGAGCGTGGACTTCATATTGCAACTTATATACGAATCAAGGAGGAAATATCATGAGTGCTATAAATTTTAAGAGAGAAATTTCTTGCTCAGTGGATGATGCTATTAAGCGCGTGGAAAGTGGCCTCGAGTCCGAGGGCTTCGGAATCCTCACCCGTATTGATTTTCATTTAAAAATCAAAGAAAAACTAGGAAAAGAAATTCTTCCCACGGTAATTTTGGGCGCATGCAATCCGAACCTGGCTTATGAAGCATTTCAAAAAAACACTGATGTGACAAGCCTTCTACCCTGCAATGTTGTGGTGCGAGATTTAGGTGAAGGTAGAGTGTCAGTAGAAGCCGCAAAACCATCTATGATGATGGAAATTTTGGGTGACAGAGAGCTTGTCTCTCTAGCCGCCGATGCAGATAATCGACTACAAAAAGTATTGGAGAGTTTATGAAAAAATTTGTAATTGTGTTTCTATTTTTAGCTTTGCCCATTCACCTATTAGGCAAAGAACCACCAAAAAACCGCATTCCCGAATCAGAAGCGCAAACAATCGCTCTAAAGGCTTACGCTGGAAAGATAAAAAGCAGTGAACTTGAATATGAAAAAGGGCGATGGGTTTATTCTTACGACATGACCGATCTAAACGGTAAAGGCATTCATGAAGTAGGAGTGGATGCGATAACCGGTAAAGTTGTGGAAAATAAAATTGAAACTCCCGCCCAAGAGGCCGCTGAACTGAAAGCAGATGCTAAGCATAAGAAATAATTCAATCTGTTGGATGTAACATATTGAAATTAATAATTAAATTATTGTATTTACATTATTTATAATTTGACCGATAATAGGAATATGAGGTCAATTCTTAATGAAAAAGCTTCTTAAAAAAGTATTTAAGACCTTAGATATCAAGATTGCAGATGAAAATCGGGTACGAGTCGAGTCTGGGGGCCTTTTAGTACCAAAATGTGAAATTACTATTTTAGGGCAAATGAGCCTTTTAACAAATGACAAAGTATCTTCATTTCTCACACTAGCTCAAACAGGAGATATGGATGCATTGATCTCACTCAATACATTTGTAAAAATTGAGTTAAAGAAGTTGTTGATCGAAAATGGTCTGGTTTACGACGAAGACAGCGAAAAGATTTGGATACCCAAGGAATCAGGATACGAAGAACTTTTTAATTTTCCGTTTATTCACGTTAGGATCATTGACGCAGAATCGGCCCTTGTAAGTAAAGCGATCAAAGCTCCACTGAAGAATAAACAGTTGATTCGTGAGGCCATTGCATCTGAACGGTTCCAGGGACTTGCGGATAGAATTTTACACTATGGTGGGGATTTGGAATTTTTTGCAGAGGATTAAAATATGAAGAAAGAAGAGATTGTAGCCAAGATTAAGAAAGCAGCCCAAAAGGACAAAAAAAGACGGCGTGATCCACGTTACAGAAACACCATGGCTTTTTTGGTAAATAAAGGTTTTCTAAGAGCTAACCAGAAATTTCCAATGGGCGGAAACGTGCGAATCGCTATTGAAGATGCTATTTGGGCCGGGCAAAATATTGAGCCGAGAATTTTGGAAGTTTTACCTGCAGCAGTCATAAGGCTAAATAAACACTTCGTTCTTGGTAAAAATAGGACTAAAGAAATGATAAACCTAGAAGAAACAATTAATGATCTTCGAGAACTCAAGGAACAGGGCCGAGATTTCCTAGGAATTCGTTATGATAAAATAAAGATTTGGGTAAACTTCAAACTTAAAGATGGACGTATTAAAACCCAAGTTGATAAAAAAATTGCAAGGAACTACCGATTGCGACCTAAAACCATTGAGATTCTAAAAAATAAGGCGCTCGCCTCGAAGATTTCCGACACGGAATATCTGGAAAACCTCATACTTAAATCAAACCTTTAGACCCGGCACATTCTGGGGCCATTCACAATGAAGATGTTGGTCAACCTGTGACCGGAGTTAATCCAAAAATATGGCATAGATTTTTGCATTAATAATTTGGAAAATTATTGATGTATTACCTTTGAGATTCAGGAGTATCTGGTGAAGATCTTTGTGACGTTTTTGGGCGCATTGCTAATGGGACTAACAGTCCATGCCGAGTACTTAGGCAGATTGAATATAAATGCACAGCCAGATTTATCATATCGAAAGGTCGAAGTAGAACGCCTCGGTCTCGGGCGGACGGTTAACCTTTTCCTCAGGAAGGTAGAACCTGTTGTGCCTGGCCGTCCAATGAGTAATCTTTTCCAGCAATGGGCTTTTGCTAACGGTGAGGAAGTTGTAAATCAGACCGGTACAGTGAGAGCTGAGAACTACAAAGTTGGAAAAACAAAATTCCACAAAACCATAAGTTCCTTTGAGAGCGATATCGTCAACATAAAAACAGAATTTTCAAAGTCTGATTTAAGGCATCGTTATTTTTATACCCGTGGCCTTGAACTGCAACTGATTCCCCAACAAAATGATTGGCTTGATGAGTCCTGGTGGCAGAATGGTATAGCTATTTCTAATCTTGACCGTTCAAAGCCTTACTGCATTATTAACCAGTCAAGCAGTACGCCTATTGATACGAATCTCCTCTTTGATGGGGCAACAATCGATCTTCCACTTACTATTCAGAGCCTTTCTTCGACTGTCTCCAAAGACGTCAACATGCTTGATATAACGTTGGGATTAAATCAAGAGCAGGGTTTTCATGTGACATGTTTAAGGAGTGATCTTAAGCGTTTTACTCTTGGTGAAG
>JBBQPV010000079.1:0-7547 GCA_038216925.1 Bdellovibrionia bacterium | reverse complement strand
GACAACAGAAGTCTGACTGAGACTCTCAGAAATATTTTCTCTCAAGGACCAAAACTCTTTTGCTTGGACGGAGCTGCTTGCAAGTAAACCATTCACAATGAGTTCCCGCTCTGAAGCGGTTTCAACTAGCTTTTCAAGAGCCAGTTCTCCCTTGTCTCCCTTTTCAACTTCAAGAACCACGTAAAAGCCATGATCTTCTTTAAAAGGAGATTTTTGATGAGTGTGCTCCTGAACTTTTTTAAGAGCTTCTAACGTGAAGAACTCAAAGGCAGTAAGTGCCAGTTTGAATTCTCTAGCCAAAGAAAAAAGGGCGGTGACGTTTTCAAGGCTATCAAGTGCAAAAAAAGCGGTAATCAGTTCTCCAGGGGGAGCAGTTAATTTAAGAACGCATTCGGTAATGACGCCCAGGGTTCCCTCGCTGCCAATAAATAGATGTTTTAAATCGTATCCCGTATTATTTTTAATCGTAGCGTTGGTGAGTTCCAATATTTCTCCGCTAGCCAAGACTACTTGTACGCCAGCCACCCAATCTCGCATCAGCCCGTAACGAATGACTTTGATGCCTCCGGCGTTAGTAGCAATATTTCCTGCAATATGACTAGATCCACTGGACGCAAAATCCACGGGAAAACAAAAGCCGTTTTCTTCTGCAGTTTTCTGCACCTCTTTGGTCACCATGCCACCCTGGCATTTTAATGTCCTGTCGATTTTGTTAACCTCAATGAGTTTATTCATTTTTTCCAGAGACAAAATGAGTTCACCCTTCGTAGCGTTAGCTCCGCCACATAAGCCCGTGCGGCCGCCTGAAGGAACCACAGAAATTTTATTCAACACGCAGTATTTTAAAATGTCCTGAACCTGCTTGGTGGTTTGAGGGAACACCGCTGCCAATGTGTTAATGGTGAATTCTCTGGTGTAGTCTTTGGCGTAATTTTTTTTTTGTTCATCAGAAACAACATTTTGTTTTCCAACTACAGATTCAAGGTACTTAATTGCGTCCATGGAGAACCCTTTCAAGATTTTCTGCTTCAACTGCCCAATAATTATATGATTTAAATTCTGTAAACACTTTTTGAAAATAAGGATCTTCCCACCGTCTTGCAACCCACGCTGAATAATGGATAATTCTAAGGGCTCGCAGAGGTTCCACTAAATTGAGAGTGGATCTATCAAACGGTTTCATTTCTTCATATCCTTCTAAAAAACTTTCCCTCTCATCGGACATTGGGGTAGCAAGCCAAATATCCTGGGCAGGGGGTCCCACCATCATGTCATCAAAATCTAAAAAAAACGCCGCAGCCCCGTTAAAGAGTAAATTGCCCAGATGGCAGTCTCCATGGATACGATGGGTTTTTATATTTCTAAACAGGGGGTTGAAGTTTTCAATGAGTTCCCTTGCGGTTTTTTCATCGCGCATTTTAACTTCCGGTGCTATCCACCCACCTTCTAAAAGATACTCTAGAGGCTTCACCCCATAATTTTCAGGAGTTAATTTTAAGCGATGGGGAGCCTCTCGTTGCTCTCCCACTGTATGCATCCTGGCTACTAGTCTTCCCAGTTGACGGGCTTGATCTAGTTTCAGTTCATCTGGCGCACGGCCCCGTACTTTGGGAAACACGGTAAAAAATAAACCGTCATCGGTTTTCCCTAATGTCTTACCGTTTTCAAGGGGCAGTGGGGCCACCACGGGAATTTCAGCGGTGGCAAGATCTGCTAAAAACTGATGCTCTTCTTCGAGAGTGGCCTCATCCCATCGTCCCTCGCGGTAAAACTTTCCTACACGGGACTCTGCCTCTTCCATTTCTATTTCATAGACTCGGTTTTCCATGCTGTTGAGCTGGAAAATTCGTCCAGTGGCTCTTCCCCCTGCACGTTCTACTGACGTGAGGATTTTATCAGGGGTAAGATCATGGAAAAAATCTTTCACTGGACCCAAACATAATTGGCCACGGGACCAAACCGAGGATCTGGATTTATATATTTCAATAATTCTACGGAAGAAAGGCCTACGGGATTAATTTGCACTATATTCAGAATATCTGTGATCCCGCGAGCTTTTAATCGGGCAGGGATGGCTAAGTTAAATTCCGTATGCACACCTCCCACAATCACCACTAGAACTTGTCCAGGATTTTCAGACATGGCTTCCGCAATTTTCCAAGCCATGGTGTCATCCCAGGCCGATTGAGCAAGAAACATATTATCCAGCATCTCAGGCGGAACTTCTCCGTGCTGAGTTTTAATAATTTCTAAAAACCTCTTTTTATAAAGTTCGCCTCCGACTTGGAAGTCAGGAGGCAATTTACTCTTTTCATCCTCAGAGAGACTGTCAAATCCATTCCAGAATATCTTTTTGTCGATGGCCGATGGCAAATTCAAAGCATATGTCTTTCCACCGCTGAATTGGGGGGTGAGGACTAAACCACGGTAAAAATCAAAATTATTATTGCCCCAACCAACGTTTTTTAAAAAATCCTTTTCCGCCATTGTCCCTGCTACAAACTGGTCTACGAACTCCTGCTTTGAGTAATCTATGAATTCCATGCCCACAGAGACTGGTCCGGCTTGGCCGTCTTGAACCAAAGCACTGATTAATCTTCTCTGATTGATATGATCTTGTTCTGAGGTGTGGTTTTCCCCCATGAGTATCACCTGCCCACTGTGCACGGTTTGAATCACGTCATCAAGACTTCGGTGTTCCAATGTTTGAGGTATGATGAGCTGGTCCCGCCAAAGCGGACCGGCCGCCGAGAGGCTCGGGATGAACAAAGATAATAAGAAGATCTGAAAGAGTTTATTCATGGATAAAGGCTATATTTTTATTGGCGTAAGTGCAAAAATTTTCTAACCTAAAAGGGATGAAAAAAAATCTAACCGCTTTTTGGGCCGGCACTCTTTATTACGCACAAGGACTTCCTTTTTCCATCGTCAGGCAAATGACCGTGGTTTACTTCAAGGATCGAGGAGCAACTCTTCAATCCCTGGGTCTTGTGTCCTTGTACGGCATACCTTGGACATTTAAATTTTTGTGGAGCCCATTTGTAGATGTTTTTGGAACTAAGCGGCGATGGGTTTTGGCCATGGAGTTCTTGCTCATTTGCTTGATCGCCGCGATTTGTTCAGCGGTGCATCTGGAAGCAGATTTGAAGATACTGGTGGCATTATTTTTAGCCGTTGCATTTGTTTCTGCCACCCATGACATCGCCATCGACGGTTTTTATCTGGAAAACCTAGAGAAAAACAATCAAGCCAAGTTTAGCGGATGGATTGTGGCATCCTATAGATTAGCGCTTTTAACCGGTGGAGGATTTTTAGTCTCCCTAGCTGGAAAATCAGGGTGGCTCGCTGCCTTCGGTGCCACTTGCGGTATTTTTGTTTTACTTCTGTCATGGCATGTTTTTATTTTACCGTCCCCTCAGCGAACCCTCGAGAGTGACGCCCACGATTTAAAGAAAAGACAAAGAAAACTTTGGGAAGGTTTTGTCAGTTTTTCCAAATTGCCAGGAATAAAACAAGCCATGATTTTTATGTTTTTAATGAAAATCGGAGACGCTTTACTTTTCGCGATGAGCTCTCCCTTTTTGTTAGACGCTGGGATGACTAAAATTCAACTTGGATTTTATTCCGGAGTTTTTGGTGTTCTTGCGGCCATGACGGCATCAATAAGTGGTGGCTTACTCATTGCCAAATATGGTTTAGGAAAGATGCTTTGGATTTTCGGATTCATTCAAAATTTGGCCATTCCCGTATATGCCTTGCTTGCTATTTATAAACCCAGCGTCCCCTGGTTGGTAGGGGGAATTATTGTGGAACAGTTTGCCGCCGGTTGGGGAACCTCAGCCTTTACGAATTTTATAATGAGACAAAATCATCATGACTTTAAAGCCACCCATTACTCCATAGCCTCCGGGCTGATGAGTTTTACCGTCATGACCGGGGGTGCTGCCAGTGGGTTCATTGCTGGAAAATATGGCTATCCGTCGGTTTTCATCTTTGCATTCATTGCGTCAATTCCCGGGATGTTTATGATTCCGGCCATTTCCCGCCGGCCCGAATGCCAGCTTCACAGATAATTCTAGCAACTGATGAAATTTAATGATTTAAATGTGTCCAAAGTTAAATTAACCGTCGGAGAAAAAATGAAAGCTCTAGTTTTATTTGCCGCAGCACTGTTTGCCATGTCTTGTACAAATCAAGCTCCCACCAGCAGCCTTAAAACTGACAAAGAAAAAGTCAGTTATGTTATCGGTCAACAAGTGGGCACGAGTTTGAAAAATCAGAAAATCGACTTAGACGTAAATGCTTTTAGCATGTCTGTTAGCGACGCCGTCAGTGGAAAAAAACCCGCAATGACGGATACGGACATGCAAGCTGCCATGATGAAGTTCCAATCATCCATGATGGAGAAAATGAAAGGCGATGGAGCAAAAAACAAAGCCGACGGAGAAGCTTTTCTAGCTAAAAATAAAACCGCTGAAGGCGTAAAAGTGACAGAGTCCGGTCTCCAATATAAAGTGATAAAATCCGGCAAAGGACCATCACCTAAAAAAACTGACACCGTTACCGCCCATTATGCTGGACATCTCATTGACGGAACAGAGTTTGATAGCTCATATAAGAGAGATAAACCTGCAGATTTTCCAGTTGGCGGGGTTATTCCCGGCTGGACCGAAGCCCTTCAGATGATGAAAGTTGGAGACAAATGGCAACTTTTTATCCCAAGCCAACTTGGATATGGGGAGCAGGGACGCCCTGGGATTCCTTCCAACTCTGTTCTCGTTTTTGATGTTGAGCTTTTGGGAATTGCAAAAGCATCTAAGGAGAAGGGTCAGTGAAATTACTGATTGCAGCTGGTTTTATTCTTTTTTCTCTCCACGCAAAGTCGGACACTTTTTATGTGCAAGAAACCAGCGCAATTAATGTTTCTAAAGAAGATGCGCAAGCTGTAACAGAGTTGATCAGGTCCTCCGTATCTGAAAGTACAAAGCATCAAGCTGTAACCACCGGCGCCAACGCTAGTTACACGCTTAAGCCTAAGATTTTAAAATTGGGCAACTCATACATGCTTACCATTGATAAAGTAAAAAATGATCAGGTCATTTTTTCTACCCAAATGAAGGCTTCATCCATTGAAGAATTGGACAGAGTTTCTAAACGGGTGGTCCGAGCCGTAATTGATCAGGTGTCTGCGGGTTCTGACAGTCGGGTGGAGGATCTCACCCAAAGTGAAATTGCGGAACACAAGAGAAGAGAAACTTTGAAGAGATGGTATTTTGGTTTAGGGCCATCCTTTACTAATAATTTAAATAACAACGGTTCACTCTTTGGATGGGACGTTTCTTTTAATTGGGAAATGCCAGATGCCGCATTGAAAATTTTCATGGAGGGGGCAGGTGCCGCCATGTTTGATTTTGGTATTGGCGGAAATTATTATTTCAGTAACCGAGATCAAACGCCATTAATTATGGCTACTCTTGGTTACGGAAGTACAACTAAGCAGAAAGATCCCAACGTCAGCCCTTACAGTGACGAAGGAACTCCCGGATTTATTTTGGGAACAGGGCTGGGCTATCAGTTTTTTCGGACGTCTTCTGTTGTTCTTGAACTCTTGGGCCACTATTCCATTATGCTCAATAAAAACAGCATCGGGACGCCGTCTATTTATGGCTTCCGAGTTGGCCTTTATTTCTAGACGCTCATTTTTGATATAATGACTTTCCAATTTTGCAAATATCAGTATCCATTGACTGGGAACAAGAATTCAGAATGGTTTGGCACATCTGCGGGCCTTGATTCCTAAGATTACGGTAAATATCTGCGTCCATACTTCCGTATCCGGAGATAAAAATTTGTTTTACATTGGGTGGTAGGTTTGGTGCATTGTGCATAATTAAGCATTCGCCCTGGGACATTTTAGTGAGGCAGTTGTTGTAGATTCGTTTTTGTGGACTGACGTTTTCTCTGAGGAACATGTAGAGCGTCAAAGATATTAACAGTGGGGTGGCTACGATCATGAAACTCCGTTTTGTCATGAGGGTCATTCTATCATCTCCAACAGTATTTTTAAGACATAAATTAATTACATTTTCCATTTCCGAATTGAAATTGGGATCCATATACGACAAATTCCAATTAATTATCTATAGGGGGTAACAAATGAAAAAACTTATTTTAGGTTTAATAGTGTGTTTAGGCGTGACATCTGCTGTGTCTGCGTTTGCAAGGCCAGTGCGAACAAGTAATCCGTATGCCTATGCTGAAAAAGCGACTTTACATTATGGGCAAGAACAATCCGATTGGGATCAAGCAAAGGTCTCCCAATGTAATCAAAGACTCACAGCCGGCGGTGGTCTATTTTTAGCCTGCGCGGGAAAAACTCGTATACTTGGTCCCGGTGGTGGTGGCGATTTTTACGTCGACTACCGATGTGAGTTTTCATTTTCTAAAGAATTGGCCCGGGTTTATTTGGAAAAAAGCAAAACTTGCCAATAAATTAATCATCAATCTAAAAAAATAACCAGGACGCCTTCATTATTTTGGCCGTTCTTAAGGCGTTCGTATTTCCAGGGATAGCCGGCTTGTTTTAAATAATCGATGACGATTTTTTTAACAGTGCCGGTTCCTTTTCCAGTCATGATCCGTGCGGAATCGAGGCCGCTTCCTGAAACTTGGACTAAAAATCGGTCGACAAGATCAATAACTTCGTCAGATTTTTTCCCGTGTAGGTCTAAAAGATCTTTTGCCATTAGGTCGCATCCTGTCCAACGTCCAAATAAACTTCTTTGGTATCATCGTTATATCCCAGGTACTCGGCAAATCGACCCCAGGAAATAAGGGCCTCGCAAATTTGTTCTGGATTTTCATTGGGGAGCCATTCAGAAACCCTGTCTCTTAGAGTTTGTAGAGGTAGGCGATAATTCTCTTCGGTCTTAAGCAAATTTGTTGTCAATTGGACAACGCGGAGATTTCCGAAAAGTTCATGGAGAACTCTTTTTCTTCCGTTGATGTCACCTTCCAAAAATCCCTTACCTAAATCGGTAAGAATAACGGTGTGCCGTGGAGTCTCTAGTAACTCCAAAAGTTCTCCTGCCTTCACTAAATAGAGCGTTGTCCCGAAGTCTTTACCAATTTTATGAGCCAGTTCAAAAATATCCGCAACTCCGCCTTGATCTGCAATGGATTCCAAGAGTCCAATCATCTCACTGATCTGAATGTTGGGAAGAGTTTCAATGGGAGGTTCCCGAACGGTCTTTGTAGTAGGTTGTTGGGTGTATGCAGAGTGAGTGGGGGCATCGGGGATATAGGCCTCAGCGATAAGTTCATGAATTCTTGCCACCATCCTTCTGAATCCCGGGGCTTGTTCATCTCGAGGAAATGGTAGATCATTATTTATTTCTGTTCGAATGTGTCCCGGTTTTACACCCATCACTAAAATTCTTTTAGCCATGTAAACTGCTTCTTGAATATTATGAGTGACAAGGACCATGGTTCTCACAGCAGTATTTTTAGACTGCCAAATATTGACCATCTCACCTCGTAGGGTGTCG
>JBBQPV010000078.1:0-7703 GCA_038216925.1 Bdellovibrionia bacterium | reverse complement strand
GAAATTGGAAAGTTTCTTTCGTTCGATCAATTTGGTTAGGCACGTTAAGAATTTGGAACCTGGGTTAGTCGCCAACTACAACACATGTTTACGTGAAGCAAAGGGAGACGTGGTTTTATTTCTTGATGATGACATCGTTGCCGAGGATGATTTGATAGAAAATCTGTCCCTAGTTTTCGAAAGTGATGAGAGGCGAGTGGTGGCAGGAGTGGGTGGACGGGTCTTAAACGCCCACGGCGATCTGGATCCATGGAAAATAAAATCCGTTGGCAGATATAATGCCTGGATTGGCAAAGCGACGGCAAATTTTAACTATGATAAGGCAGCAGCGGTGGATTTCATGCAAGGGGCTTGCATGTCATTCAGAAGAGAAAAACTCCTGGCCATTGGCGGGTTTGATAAACGTTTCATCGGAAATGGGTATTATTTTGAAACTGACGCAGGATTAAAAATTCGTGAAAAGGGTTATACCATTTTATTTGAACCCCAATGTGTGATCAAGCACCTCATGGCGCCCCGTGGCGGTGCCCGAGTGGACAAAATCACTCACACGAGCTTTTTTATTCGAAATGGGATTCAGCTACAAAAAAACCACGGGCATGCATTGCAGTGGCCTATCTATTTGGCCTGGCTTCTGGGGTATGTTTTATTAAAATCCATTTATAATCGCAGTCCAAGACTTTTAGTAACAAGTTTCAAAGCTATAGTTGACGGCATTAAAGGCCCGAGAATATAGTCTTCCCCATGAATATCCCTTTGGAAAAAATTTATGACCTCATGGTTAAGTCTCGCTCCCTTGAGGAAAGACTCATCCGCATTTATAAATCTGGCGAAGGCTTTTTTTGGATTGGCGGTCCCGGCCAAGAGGCATTTGATGTTTCCTTGGGGCTACAAATTAAAAAAGGGCAGGGTCCGAACTTTGATTATTTTCATGGCCATTACAGATCCACAGCCGTTGTGGTTGCCATGGGTCTGGAGATGATTGAAGGCGTGAGACTCATGAAAAATCTCGCCACAGATAAGAGTTCAGGGGGCAGAAATTTTTGTAATCACTATGCAATCCCGCAATGGAATGTTGTTCCCATCACGTCCCCAATTGAAGTGCAGTATGGTCAAGCCATCGGAACTGCGCTGGCGCAAAAGCGAGCGGGCAAAAATGCGATTACCATTGTCACGGGTGGTGACGCAGGAACCGCTGAAGGGGATTTTGCGACTTGCCTGGTTTGGGCATCAAGACCCACAAATCCGCTTCCAATGTTGATTTTAGTAGAAAATAATAATTGGGGTATTTCAACTCCTGCCCTTGGCCAGCATGGGGAAAAAAACATTGCAGACAGGGCCAAAGCCTTTGGGATTAAATCTGCCATTGTTAATGGCAATAGTGTGGAAGAGTCTTGGAAAGCCATCGAAGAAGCCATGGCCTACGTGCGGGCAGAACAAAAACCCTACTTTTTACAAGCTAATCTATCCCGTCTCTACGGACATTCATCAGCAAGTGGCGCTAATTTTGTGACAAATGAAGCTGATTGTCTCCCACTTTTTGAAGGGGAATTGAAAAAGAAAAAACTGCTCACTGACGAAAAAATAAAATCCATCAAAGACAAATATGAAAAGCAGAGCATGGACGCCCTTGTCCAAGCACGCACTGAGGCCCCGCCTACTGCGGAATCAATCTGGGATTTTATTTATGCGGATAAAAATGATCCAGCAAATAACTGGAGGAATTTTTAATGGCAAACATGGCCCAGGCTATAAGAATGGCCCTTCACTTTGGCGAAGAAAATCTTGGTGTTAAAGATATTTTTGGACAAGACGTGGGTCCACCATTGGGCGGGGTTTTTACTGCCACACAAGGTTTAAAAACCGCTTGGAACACACCGCTGGACGAACGAGGCATTATAGGAATGGCCATGGGACTTGCTATGGCAAAAAGCCGGTGTGTAGCTGAAATTCAATTTTGCGATTACATTTTCAACACAATAGATTTACTGAAAATTGCGGGAAACACATGTTGGACTAGCTATGGGCAGTTTCCTATGGCGATGACTCTCATGACACCAGTGGGCTCTGGAATCAGGGGTTCCCTTTATCACAGTCACAGTTTTGATGCGTGGGCCACTCGGCTTCCGGGATGGAAGATTGTGATGCCTTCAAACTCACTTGATGCTTACGGATTGCTCCTGGCTGCAATGAAAGAACCCAATCCCGTTTTATTTTTAAAACCTAAGGCACTGCTTCGAGTACGCGGTGATGAACTCATTCCCGGTGAACCCGCCGATGAAAAAGAACTTAAAGTCATGATTGACGCTCCCTTGGGAGACAGATCTAAGTGGAAACCCAACTGGCCAAAAACTGGAGATTATACCGTACCCATTGGCGTGGGCCGAATTGCTTTAGAGGGTGCTGATGCCACTGTGGTCAGTTACGGTCGAATGCTTCCCCTGTGTGTGCAAGCGGCATTAAAAATAAAAGAAGAAACCGGAGCTACCATTGAAGTTATCGATATGCGCTCTCTCTATCCTTACGACTGGAAAATGATTAAGGCGTCCATAGAAAAAACCCGCCGCGTGATGTACGTGAATGAAGACACTGAAATTTCAAATTTCGGTGAGCACCTTGTCAGACGCACGGTAGAAGAATTATTTTACAGTCTAGATGCTAGACCTCGCATATTAGCCGGTAAACATTTACCGGGTATCGGTCTTAACCCCATTCTAGAAGATAATAGTGTTCCTCAGTTGCATAATATTGTTGAAGAGTTACATCAGCTGGTTGAAGAGATTCCTTGAACCTCTCTATAAAAATGTGGGAAACCCATTACCAATTCAAGGATTTAAAAGATCTTCTTGGGAAAGCTAATGAACTTAAATCCGGAGATCAGCTTGCGGGACTTGCCGCCACCAATACTCGGGAGAGAATTGCGGCCAAATTTGTCCTTTCTGATATTGCACTTTCAAATCTATTTGAAGCACCGTCAGTTCCCTATGAAAAAGATGAGATCACTAGACTTGCCATTGATTCCCTAGATGCCGCGGCATATGGAAAAATAAAAAACTGGAGTGTGTCTCAATTGAGAGAGTGGATCCTTCAAGATACAACTTCAGGAGAAGACATCTTAAAAGTCAGCCCCGGTTTGACTCCTGAAATGGTTTCAGCAGTAGCAAAACTTATGACCAACATGGATCTAGTCATTGCAGGCCGAAAAATCCGTGTGGTGGTGAAGTGTAATTCTACTCTGGGACTTCCCGGCAGAATTTCGTCTCGACTTCAAACCAACCATCCCACTGATGATGTACGCGGTATCATAGCCGGCGCCAAGGAAGGTCTGTCATACGGAACTGGAGACGCGGTCATTGGAATAAATCCATCCACGGACCGCGTGGAGAGTTGTATTGATATTTTAAAGGCTACCAAAGACCTCATGGAAAAATATGGTATACCAACTCAAAACTGCGTCCTTGCCCATGTGACCACACAGATGAGAGCTCTTGAAAAGAAGGCGCCCCTTGATTTGATGTTTCAAAGTATTGGAGGCAGTGAACTTTCCAATAATGAGTTTGGAGTTTCCATTAAGCTTCTGGATGAAGCCTATGACATGACTCTAAAAAATGGATCTGCAAAGGGTCCTAACGTGATGTACTTTGAAACAGGAGAGGGAACTGCTCTCAGTGCCGGTGGGCATCATTCCGCAGATCAGCTTACTATGGAGGCCAGAGCTTACGCTCTAGCTAGAAGGTACAAACCCTTTTTAGTTAACTCTGTAGTTGTATTTATTGGTCCAGAATACCTGTATGACTCAAAGCAAATTATTCGCGCGGGTTTAGAGGATCATTTCATGGGGAAACTCATGGGCATCAGCATGGGATGTGACGATTGTTATACTAATCACGCCGTTGCGGATCAGAATGACCAAGAAGATTTAGCCATACTTCTTGCTTCAGCGGGAGTGAACTATCTCATGAGTCTGCCTATGGGAGATGACGTCATGCTCAATTATCAATCAACAAGTTTTCATGACAACGCATCTCTCAGAACTATATTTAACTTTAAACCAACACCGGAATTTGAAATATGGATGGAACGCATGGGACTTTGGGAAAAAGGCCGTTTAACATCTAAAGCGGGGGACTTAAGTATCTTTACTTAAAAAATAATATGGATCCGGAATCAATTAAAAAAGTAATTAGAGAAGTGGTGACAGAAGTTTATAATAAGACTCCCGATGACTCTTGGCCGGAGAAGCAAAATCTTGCAAAAGAAAACCTAGCCCGTTGGTTGGGGCATGAACCTGCTGCTAAAAGATCCGCACAAAATGCTGACTTTTATAAACCAAACACACCTTCATTTAAAAAATCCTCGGAAGGAACTTCGGCTGCTGGTGCCCCTTCAAAAAGCAATGTTCCACATGCAAAGCGTCCTGACAAAATAGAAGCACTCATCCAATCTTCACCGGCAAGATTAGGAGTATGGCGTGCGGGCACCCGCTACCTCACCAAAGTAGCTTTGCAATTAAGAGCTGATCATGCTGTTGCCAAGGACGCGGTTTACGCAGAACTTCGTAGCGATTTTGCGGAAAAAAATAATTGGGTGCCGTTAAAAAGTCGGGCTCAGACAAAAGAAGAATTTCTCCTCCGCCCAGATTTGGGGCGGGAACTAGATGCGGCTAGTTTAAAAATCGTCAATGAAAAGGGTGTCCGAGATGTTGATATTCAAATAATCATTGCAGATGGGCTAAGCCCCTGGGCTGCTGAACGTAATGCAAAACCCATGGTGGATGAACTCATTAAGTTATTTGCGCAAGAAAGATTATCAGTTGGGACGATTTTTTGCGTGAAGTATTCTCGCATTGCCATTCAAGATGTTATTGGGGAAGCCCTGAACGCAAAGGTGAGTATGATTATTCTTGGAGAACGTCCCGGCTTAGGCGGTGGAGATTCATTAAGTAATTACATGATATTTAATCCAAAAGTCGGTGCAGTAAATGCACTTAAGAGTATGATTTCTAATATTCATCCCAGTGGTCATACTCCGGTGGAAGCGGCGAAATTAACTGTAAGTATGGTAAAAAAAATGTTTGAGCAAAACTGCAGCGGCATACATTTAAAAATTTAAGGAAGAGAAATGGATATTGTCCCTCTAAAACCAAAACTTCTTAGTCGACAAGTGATTCATAATGTCACTCCCGCCTTGGCCAAACAATATGGGGTGAAAAATCCTAAGCATGGAAGTTTGGGCCTTGTCACGTGTGACATGGACGACGCTCTCTATGTGGCTCTTGATGAAGCCACCAAGCAGGCCAGAGTTGAAGTGGTTTATGCAAAATCATTTTACGCGGGGAGTTCCCACTCCAGTGGTCCTCTATCCGGGGAAGTCATTGGCGTTATTTCCGGAGCAGATCCCTCAGAGGTAAATGAAGGTCTGAATGCTTTGGAAGAATGCCTAGATAAAGCGGCTTGGTTTTATTCTGTACTTCCTGAACAGAAAATTAATTTCTTCCCTCACGTTGTGGCCAGCGTGGGATATTATCTTTCCGGGATCGCAAACGTCCCTGTAGGCTCGTCACTTGCTTACCTCATCGCTTGTCCAATGGAGGCGATGATCAGTCTTGATTTCGCTATGAAAGCCGCACGGGTTGAATTGGCAAAATTTTATGGTCCCCCCACCGAGACAAACTTTGGCGGCGGGCTTTTAAGTGGAGATCAAACCGAGTGCGAGCAGGCCGCCCGAGCGTTCACAGAATCAGTCATTAGGATTGCTCAAAATCCCCGATGGACTTAGATTTTAGCCCGTCTCAGCTTATAGCCGGTTTTATATTTGGCGTCATTGGCGTGTATCTTTTCAAGCAAGCAAAAGTTAAAGGTAACGCCCCTTTTGCTATCATTGGTGTGCTCCTTATTGGTTATCCTTATTTCGTATCCAATTCTTGGCTTGCTTGGGGAATTGGTATTGCACTTTGTTATTTGGCGTATATATTTAGATTCCATTAATGGGGGACCGATATGAAACTTTATATTTTGCTGACAATTATAATGGGATTAACAGCGTCCATATCTTTTGCCGGAGAAAATTGTGCAGACCCGTATAATCAGTTTTCTAACATTCCTTTAAGTAAAACTCAGACAGAGCTGGCTCAATGTCAGTTTCTGGCATGTGATTTGGCCAGCTCCGAGGGGGCAGTGGGGACTTTAGACGCAGAAGTCTGCTCCTCGGTTTACGAACTTGTCAGGATTAAAATATTTAATAAAGACTTCAATGCGCTTCTAGCATGGTGGCAGACCCACAAAGGTAGAGCCGAATATGATAAAAACTGTGGGACTGTTAATTTAGAGTCGGTCCAGTGGAAATCTTATTATTCCGGCCTAGACAGCTGTAAAAGTTTTTAAAAGATTTTTTGTCATAAGTTCTGCTGAGTGAGTTGAAAACTCTGCTAATTTACCTTTTTCAAAAGCCTGAAACACCACGGGATGAATGTAGTATTTTCGGCAAATTGTAGGAGTATTTCGCAAAGTCTTTGACGTATGAGTAACGGCTTCTACCAGGAGACGTTTTAATTCCCCCTCGGACTGAGGAATTTCTTTAGTTTTCAGGAATAAGGTGGCACACACCGTCCCACCCCAAGTTCTAAAGTCTTTGGCCGTTATGGGTTCACCGGTAATTTCTTGAAGATAACTGTTAACATGCTGTGAACTAATATTCTGCACTTTACCGTCATCGTCTTTATAGGCAAACAATTCCTGACCTGGTAACTCCTGACACTGGCGGACGATTGTAGCTAAAGACTCGTTATCCATTTCCACGTGATGCTGCTTCCCACTTTTGCCTTTGAAATCAAAAGTAATATGAGACCCTCGAATTTTAACGTGATTATTTCTGATGGTGGTCAGTCCAAAGGAATGGTTATTTTTTGCGTATTCCTCATTCCCAATTCTTATCAGAGTTTTTTCCATAATCTGAATGATGGAAGCTAGGATTTTATCTCTTCCTAGGCCCTTCATTTTGATGTCTTTCTTTATTCTTCTTCTAATAAGAGGAAGTTTTTCAGCAAAAAGAACCATCTTATTAAATTTATTTTCATTCCGTATTTTATTCCATTCTGCATGATAACGGTACTGCTTACGTTTTCGGACATCAAATCCTGTCACCTGAATATGTCCTAACGGCGAGGGACAAATCCAAACGTCATTCCAGGCGGGTGGAATCACCAGTGATCTTATGCGAGCCAGGTGACTTTTCTTAGTCAGAATGCGACCTTTCTGATCAAGGTATTTGAATTGGTTTTTTCCTTTTTTAATTCTAGAAAATCCGGGTGCGCTGTCAGTCATGTATTGAAGCCCCGCTTTGCGAGCCATTATACCGTTGCGTTTTGCCTCTGAATTCACCTTTTTGTGATCTACTTCCATTGAATTACTCCAATGGGGCTGATTGCAAATTCCGTGCATAAAAAAACCCCGAATAAATTCGGGGTCTACAAAATTCAAACTTTAAAAAACTTATGTCAAATGTTTGCTGACGTGTTTGGTCATTTCAAACATTGAAACTTGTTTTTTACCGCTGAAAATGGGTTTCAGGGTGTCATCAGCATTAATCATGCGACGATTTTTTGCATCCTGAAGTCCGTGCTTCTTGATGTATACCCAAAGTTTTTTTACAACTTCGGTACGGGGGAGAGCTTTTGCACCGACTACTTCAGCAAGCTGTGCGCT
>JBBQPV010000077.1:0-7776 GCA_038216925.1 Bdellovibrionia bacterium | reverse complement strand
CTTCAAATCTTTTCTCAATTTACAACGGACATCGGTATCGATGATATAGCGGCAACTTTGCGCTTGATCAAAAATGAGCATACCTTGATCTGTGTAGCGGGTCAGGCCCCTAAATAGGGTTGCATGAAGGTAATTATGTTCACCAGAAACGGCCTTCACTGGGTCTAGAGTGTGTGGCTCAAGTTTAAGGTGAAACCTAAATATACCGTCTGAAGCGGATGTGGTCAGAGAAAAAAGCAAAAAAAATATTATTGAGATTTTATTTCCGTCCATATGAGATCCCACTTCTGACCATCTATCCCGATGTCTTTTATAAACTCAAGATGCTTAAAATCCAATTTTTTGATGAAGCTTGCCTTCAAAAACGGATTCAAATCTGAACTTTCCAATCCTTTATTAGGACTGCTGTAAAAAAGAGTTCTCACATTGATAAGTTCAATTTCTGGGCGAAGGATAAAATTAATAAACGCATATGACAAGTCTTTGTTTTTAGCGTCTTTTGGAATGGCCATTGCGTCAATCCAAAAAATTCCGCCCTCTTTGGGAATTACATATTTAAAATTCTTATTTTCTCGATTTATTTGCATAGCATCCCCGCTAAACAATTGGGAAATCCACACGTCATTGGTCAGGAGAAGTTGACGAGGGTCCGTGGAGAAAACCCTGATCATTGGCTTTCTTTCCATCATCAACTTCTGAGCTTGGCGCAATTCTCTCATATCTGTTGAATTTGCTGAGTATCCAAGATTTTGTAAGTGCAAACCAAGGGCTTCTCGCTCGTCGTCGAATATGGAAATCTTACCGGCAAATTTTGGCTTAAATACGTCATTCCATGATTCCAGATTTTCTGAAATGCGCTGTGTATTGTAGATAAAGCCAGTTGTTCCCCATTTGTAGGGAACGGTAAACTTACTTTCCGGGTCATAGGGCACATTCAAAAACTCAGGGGCTATGTTTTTAGCGTTGGGAAGAAGAGACTTATCCAAAGGTGAAATGAGATCGCTGGCGATAAGTGCCTTAACTATGAAATCAGAGGGAATCAAAACGTCATATCCACTGGCTCCTCCTTGCATTTTTGCTAGGAGCTCCTCGTTACTTGAAAAAGTGTCGTATTGGACGTGGCAATTATTTTCCTTTTCAAACGCCTTAACTATTTCGTCAGGAAAATAATTATTTAGAGAATAGAGGTAAAGGGTTCTGACCTTTCTGGAAGCCCCTTCAGCGGCGCGTTTATGATAGATAGTAATTTTTAGTAGACACCAAAGGCCCACTACAATGAAAACGATGAGGATATTTACGAATGATTTTAGTTTCATGTTTTTGCAGGCCTGTTAAAAAATGCCAATGTCATGAGAATAACACTTGTCATGACAATAAGTGAACTCAATGCGTTCACTACTGGGGTGACACCAAACTTGAGCATGGAATAAATTTTTAGTGGAAGAGTTCCCGCGCCGATCCCAGCGGTAAAAAAGGCCACACTGAAATCATCAAAACTCATAGTAAAAACAATGAGCATTCCTGAGATCACCGCTGGCATAAGCTGAGGGAGTGTAATTTTAAAAAATATGGCCCAAGGTTTTGCTCCTAAATCAGAGGCAGCTTCTTTTAAATTGGGATCAATAACTTTGACCCTGGATCTCACCAATGTCGCTACATAGGCAGATCCGAAGGACGCGTGAGCAAGAATCACCGAAATTTTCCCAAGCGGCACCGAAAGCCAAATGAAAAAACATAAGAGCGATAGTCCTTGAACTATGTCAGGTAAAACGATGGGAAGAAGGGGTAACTTCTTGAAAACATGCTTAGGGCTTAGTCCAACACAAAGCCCTAGAGCCGCGCTGAGTATGGTCGCAGAAAAAGCAATTTCAATGGAATTTGTAAGGGCTTCTAAAATGGAAATGTCATTGGTGAGTTCGTGATACCACCTAGTACTAAACCCTGACCATACAGCTAGACTGGAGGCATTGTTAAAGGAAAACATGACTAAAACTACAATGGGTGCGAATAAGAACACATAGAGGAAAAATACAAAAACATAAGATGAATAATTAATAAATCTTGTCATATGAGTTCTTCAAGTTCTCGACCTTTTCCAAGTCTACTTAAAAGATAAAAACTCAGTCCCACAACAATAATGAGAACTACGCTTAGAGCTGCGCCAAAGGGCCAATTCCTGGCGGTTAGAAATTGTTGAGCTAATAAATTACCGATGAAGAACTTCTTCCCACCCCCGAGAACATCGGGAATAACAAACTCACCTAATGCGGGAATAAAAACCATAATACTTCCTGCAAGAATGCCGGGCATTGTTAACGGTAAAACTATTTTTACGAATTTAACAAATTGACTTGCCCCAAGATCCGCCGCCGCATCAAGAAGCATCACATCTAGCTTTTCAATATTCACGTACAAACTCATAGTCATGTAGGGCAGATAATTATAAAGCATCCCGATAAAAATAGCCTTATATGTGAAAAGCCATGTAGTGCCAAAAACTTGTGTGAATATTCCGTTATCTGAGAGGAGAGACATCCATGCATAAACACGAATGAGAAATTGTGTCCAGAAGGGGATAACCAGGAGAAAAAATAAAAGATTTCTATATTTGCCGCTTTTGAAAACCAGAAAAAGGGCCAGTGGAAATCCACACAGTAAACATAAAACAGTTGTAGCTGCCGCCATTAATACAGATCTTAGAAACGCCCATGCAATTAAGGGAGTGAGGCCCTGATCAAAAAGCTTTGTGTAATTTGAAAGAGTAGGCGTCATCACCACTCCGCCGTAAGGTCCTCGGGTCATGAAACTAATGATAATAATATATGCCATTGGTGCCAAAACCAAACTCAGTGCCCAGAACCAAGCCATCAGTGTGGGAAGACTGGTTTTATTTTTTGAAAAAGTGGGAAGCATTATTTTGCCAGCCTATGAAAACGGGATCGTCATTTTTGAATACTTTTTTAGGAAGTTTTTGGGTGTTCTGTTGGAAAATAATGAAGTTTTGAGAATTCTTTAAAGTCACTTCAAATTGAGAATACGTTCCCAGATAACTTTGAGATTTAATTACAGCGGATACCACATTGGGAACTGTGGTGGGGCGTTTTGAGTAAATCATCATTTTCTCTGGCCTAATGCATAGGTAACCGGTCGCATTTTCAGCATATCCGTTGGGCTCGGTTTTAAATTCCCCAACACCTGGTACTTCAATTTTTACTTCGTTATCTGAAAGCTTCTCCTTAGCCATACCTTCTAATGTATTAATACTGCCCACAAACTGCGCGGCAAAGTATGAGCGAGGGGATTCATAGATTTCATGGGGAGTTCCCACTTGTTCAACCACACCTTTGTTTAATAATACAATTTTGTCACTCATGTTAAGAGCTTCCTGCTGATCATGGGTGACAAATAAAAAAGTAGTTTTAAATTTCTTTTGTATTGCTACCAGTTCCTGCTGCAACTGTAACCGAAGCTTTAAGTCAAGGGCTCCCAGGGGCTCGTCTAACAAAAGGAGCTGTGGCCTATTCACAAGAGCACGCACCAGCGCCACTCGTTGCTGCTCACCACCACTCAACGTCCCAATAGATCTAGCCCCTTGATTTTGCAGCCCTACAAGACCTAAAACCTCATTCACTAAATCTTTTATCTCAGATTCTGGCTTTTTCTCACACCTTAAACCAAAGGCAACATTGTCATAGATATTCATGTGGGGAAAGAGGGCGTAGCGCTGAAAGACGGTGTGGATGGGACGGAAATAGGGCTCGTCGGTTGTAATATCACGATTTTTTAGAAAAACTTTTCCACTAGTCGGCTTATCATGGCCAGCAATGATTCGAAGTAGTGTGGTTTTGCCACAACCACTGGGGCCCAATATAGAGACAAACTCACCTTCATTTACAGTCAGAGAGACTTCGTTGAGAACTTTTTTATTAGTGAAATTTTTAGTGACGGATTTGATTTCAAGCACGGACGGAGTGTCGTGGAATCTTTCAAAAGTTTCAATAAATAAATTCCCCAAACATGAATCTGTTTGGGGAATTTATAGTTGCCGAGCCCAGACTTAGTTGCCGCTGAAACCTGCAGGAACATAATCAATATTTATATCAGCATTTTGAGGAGGGATGGATGTTCCATGGAACATCACCGAGTTAGCTCCAGAGTTGTATGTCCAACCATTTGTAGGGTCAGAAACCACTCCAGCACCATTTACTTTAACTACAATAGTATTAACTTGAGGCACTTTAGCTAAGTAGAACTGAGTACTGAGCGTAGCAATCTGCATTTGAATCTGATCTAAAACATTGGCATAGCTATTGTCGCAAATACTTCCAGAAACTCCATTTGTTCCAGACGCAAGCTGCATGTAGCGGGTTCCCATGATGGACCCACCAGCCTGGTGGGCTTGGAGGCAGGCGTTATCAATGATGGAGATTGTAGAGACGTTATATCTTCTTGACGCTCCAGTGGTTGCGGTCAGTTGATCAAGATAGCTCACGTAACTATTGACAGTGTCTAATGTACCAGCTGCGTAGTCGTGGTCTGTACCACCATACTGGGCACGTCCATTTCCACTGAAGTCATCTTCATCGGAAAGAATGATCACAGCTAAAAATGATTGTGGTCTTAAAAATCCAGAGTTTAACGGACTATTTAGGGCAGTTCTTATACTGGAGAATGCCCGCTCATCACCGCTTTGGTTTGCGCCCAGAGAGGCATTGTTAACAAATACGTTTTGAAAGTTTGGAGTAGTAGGCAGGATGGTGAATATCCCGCTGTGACTAGAAATGCCGTCCCGGAATTTATCAAAGCCTGCATTGGCATTGTTATATCCGGATAACGTGGTATCTCCGAGATAAGCTTGAGTGTCGGTTACAGATATTTTGAAATCATAACCTTTTGTCGCAAACGTAGAGATAAAGCTATTGAAGTTACTAGTCAGGTTAGTTTGATAAGGACCCATAGAACCAGAATCATCAACAACCCATAGGATATCCAGTTGATTGTTGAAGGTAGACTTTGATTGTTTAAAGCTTTGGCCCGTGGGTAGGGTGCTGAAACTTGGACTATTCTTTCCACAACCCGCAGCCATTGCCACAAGGACAAAACTCGCAAGTGTTTTATAATAGGTTTTCATATGCACGCCTCCATTAAAGATGAGCCTTATTTTTGATCTCTCTTTTATTCAGCGTACATACAGCGGTTAAGTGAAGTGGTAATTGGCTTTAATTACTCACAGCAAACCTATCGGCGAATACTGACCAAAGTCTGGCAGGAACTTAAGAAATTTAGACTACTTTAAGACCACTTGGACTTAATCCTCAGCGGGAACATAGACTTAGAAAGTTAATTTTTTTGGTAATATTTTAACGCACCCGCAAAATGTCAAAAACTTAATCAAAAAATGGGGGATTGGTGTGCGCATGGCGGGTGGATTTGGGCGTGGGTTGAGGACGTCAAACCCGCGGCCTAAACTTTGGACAGAATGAAGTCGGCCAAGTCTTCTCGGAGGCCTTCAGGAGTTGGCGATGTCCAGCGCTTCGGTAGCACCGTGCACATCTATGGAACCTGACTCTGCCGCTTGTATTTTCAAGTGTCTAGATGGGGAACATACATTTGTATTTTTTTTCTTCCAAAGGACTGTAAGGCTGCCCACTGATTGTGGGCTTGGCAATACAAGCGGAGGTTTGAGAGTTTGGTGAATCCTCCAAGAGCTAGTGGAACTATATGTTCTATTTGAATTCTGTGAGTACTGTTGCATTTTCTCTTCGTGAGGGGATCTATATATTCGCACCGTCCTTGTGCTTTCGCCCAAAGTTCATTTTTTATTTTTTGTGAAACATACCTCGTCACCTTCGGCGCCGAAGGTGTTTTTACGAGATGTGACGTTTGGGAATCAGGTCCACATACTTGGGCCTGTTGAAGGGGATCCAATTCTTTGAGAGCAATATCCAGGGCTTTATCTAGGATGTCTCCTAAAGATAGGTTTTGATGGGATAATAAATCCTGAAGTCTTTTTAATTTACCGTGGGTTTCTTCTTTAATCATGGCCCGAAGTTCCATGAACTCCACTGTCACTCTTTTCACGTGGTCCTTTTTTATTACTTTCGGCGATATTTCAATGAGGATTTTTTCAGTGTCTCTCACTGACTTGTTAGAAATCGATTCTAGCACTTGCATTTTTTGGGGAACCGTCATCGACTTCACTTCCCTAAACAGAACTTGGGCTTGTGTAAGTTGAGTCATATTAAGAGATCCGTCACTCACTTTTTGAGTAATCTCAGGGATGTCTCTGAGTAATCTTGCCGAATCAATTCTTCTTTGAGCAGATGGCTCAGAATATTTAAGCTCGTTAACGCAAAACGCAAATAGACTTGAATATCCACGGGCTGCATAAAGTCTCCGAGATTCAATTTCTTTTATGTGAAGAAGAACTGCCAGACTGATTTCTCTTTCTTTTTGGGATAGTCTTTTTGTTTCATCAATAAGCTCAGAATCACAAAGAGTTCTAAAATTCATAGAAACACCTCCTGAAATAATTATCGAAAACTGCAAACAGTTTACCACGACTTTTTTAATCAGAATTTTCGCTTGTAGAGACTCAAGGCGAGAAGCTTTTAGAAAATTTATAGAATTCGAAAATAGATAAGAAGACAATCGAACTCTGACTACTGAGTGTGGCCACATGCTTAAATAAAGATGCATCAGAGAAAAATCACAAACCACTTTGAAAACGTGGTCAAGAAAATAATGACAGAAAAAAACTTTGGCACCAACTACCAGGTGAATCCGGCAATTACGATGGACAAAGTTTTTTGGACCATTGTGTTGAAGGAGCTACTTAATCTGAATCCACTTTTTTTGCGTAGGCCGCACTTTTTATAATTCAGCGTTCGGCGTTCAAGAAACGAATTCACTTTTGTTAGAGCGCTAAATGACCGTCGTCAGACAACAGGCATGGGCGGGCGATTCTCCTTAGCCCACCAAACATCACGCAGACTACGTCGTCTTTTCACCCTCAGGATTATGGGGAGGGATGCGACTGAGCATATCGCACGTTGCACGGTAGCCTTCTTTAATAAGTTGCTCGCGGTCCTTTTTTTTAAAGAATCCAGAAAAAGCACTTTGTTGAAGCATCTTTTCTGGGCGAATTTCCGTGATCTCTACTTTTCTCATTTTAAAAATACTCTTCAACTCCACCAGCTGTTCTTCACTCAGAACACCCTTTTCAGTAAGCTTCTCTAGCTTCTCACAATCATCATTTGTGTCTTGGGCCAAACTTAAATCACGGAATAGCCTTTCATTAATTAAAACTTCCGCCAGATGGGTAAGAAAACCAAAACCACTGAGAGATTTTGCCGGATCCATCACAGCGGGAAAAGGCACGGCCACAATAACCCGGTTCACATCGTTTTCCGCAAGGGCTGACTTAATAGGCGCATTGTTTACGGCGCCCCCATCTACACATAATCCCAAACCGTTTAATTCCACCGGAGCAAAAATACCTGGAAAGGCGCAGGCAGCGCTTACCGCTTGAAAAATGTTCTCCAAACTTTCTTGTGAATCAAAATCCTCATCTTTAAATTGAAGTTCTTTCTCATAAGTAGTTGCAGGCTTTCCTCCAATTTCCGATGTCACACCGTCCAGTGGGCAAACAATAATTCGTAAGTCTACCTCATGTCTAATCTGAGTCGTACAGGGCTTGACCAAGTCCCTCATCATCTTGAGAAGTCCACTTTGATCTGAGAAACCCCGACGACGTAACATTGCCCAAAGATTAAT
>JBBQPV010000076.1:0-7793 GCA_038216925.1 Bdellovibrionia bacterium | reverse complement strand
CTCAATAGAACGGATGTATTGGAGGCCTGGGATCATAGTCCCTGCTTAATCATAAGGAGGGCAAGATCCACCATGCGATGACTAAATCCGGTCTCGTTATCATACCAGGCGAGGACCTTTACGCATTTAGTTCCAATCATTTGTGTAGACGGCAAATCCACAACGGTGGAATAGGTCGACCCGTTGTAATCTGAACTCACCAATTCATTTTTCTCACAATACATAATATTTTTAAGTTCGTTTTCAGAAGCGTTAATGAGAGCGGAATTCACGGATTCAATGGTGGCGTCTTTTTTTAATGTAGCTACAAAATCTACTAAGCTTACATTTGGTGTGGGCACCCGGATACTTGTCCCATCAATTTTTCCTTTAAGTTCCGGAATGACTTTTCCCACGGTTTTCGCCGCACCAGTTGTGGTGGGAATCATACTGAGGGCTGCCGCTCGGGCACGCCTCAAGTCTTTATGTGTAGCATCCATGAGTCTTTGATCATTGGTGTAGGAATGGACTGTGGTCATAAATCCTGTTTCAATGCCAAATTGCTCGTGCAGAATTTTAGCAATTCCTGCCAGGCAATTAGTTGTGCAGCTGGCGTTACTCACCACCACATGTTTTTTAGGATCGTAGAGTTTGTCATTCACGCCCACAACAATAGTGAGATCGCTGTCATCGGCAGGGGCGGAAATCATCACTTTCTTAGCACCCCCCTTTGTAATGTGTCCCATGGCATCCTCTCGTTTTTTGAGGGCACCAGTGCACTCTAAAACCAGTTCAACGCCATGTTTTGACCATGGAATTTCTGACGGCTCTCGAGTTGTATAGACAGGGATTTTTTTTCCGTTAACAGCTATGAAATTTTCTCCCGCTTCAACGTTGGCCTTAAACGTCCCATGGATACTGTCATATTTTAATAAATGAGCCAGAGTCTTGGTGTCAGTTGTGTCATTGATGGCTTGGATATTAAGCTTCTCAAAGGCGGCCCGGAACAGAACGCGGCCGATACGGCCAAAACCGTTTATGCCAACGGCGGGAAGGGTAGACATGAAGATCTCCTTAAACGTAAATATTATGTGACGGTCAATTTATACTCTTAAATGTACTTGTGTTCAATGGGGCAGTTGGAGATAATTTGAAAATAAGGGGAACCCATGAAACTGACTTTAAAACTTGCTTTGATTGTTCTTGTCACGGCCGCCGGGTCTGCGTCTCAGGGTTTTACGTTCTTTGGCAAAACAAAGGCTAAATCCTTTCAAATTGAGCCCTATGTTTTTATGGATCATGGGGAAAGGGTCAGTGTGGGTTGGCAGTATGCCAAAGGTCGTCCTCAGAAAATGGCGTTAAATGTTCCCCTCTGTGGCTTGAACAGTGTGAGCTACCAAGTGGATGGAATGCCGATGCCTAAACATGTTCAAAGTTTGCCCTGTCCCTGCTCTGGTCAGCCAGTGAGATTTGCTTTTTTAGCCGATACCCAAGAGGGTGTTGATAAAGATGCCACATTTGCGAGACTGATCAGAAAGTTTAATAATATGGCTGTTATTTATGGGGGAGATCTTGTCCAAAATGGAGAGGTGGATTCCCAGTGGGAAGATTTTTTTGCCGCTACGAAGGTTTTAAACTCTGAGACCTTGATGATTCCTGTGGTTGGAAACCACGAGTATCGCAGTGACAACAACGCTGACGGGTGGAATAGATATTTTGGTGTTGAAGCTAGAGATGCCCATTATTCTGTGTGGATAGGGGATGTTCATGTGATGGTGTTAAATTCAAATTTTTCATCAGATCCTCATCTTGTTTATGGACAACTTCCATGGCTGGAAAGCGAGCTTATTCAAAAGGCCCGCTGGAAAGTGGTTGTGTTTCATCACCCTCCTTACAGTAAAAGCATCATGCATCAGATCCTTTATCCAAAAAAAGAATACGTCCACATTCAAGAGGACTACGTTCCACTTTTTGAAAAATACAATGTAGATGTGGTGCTCAACGGTCACACTCATATTTATGAACACAGCTTGAAGAATGGAATTCATTACATCACTACTGGCGCAGCCGGCGGTAAAATGGGTCATTTAGGTGGCACAAATCCCTTTGAACTTCAAATGGTAGAAACAAGATCCGCCATCCAATTTGAAGTTAGTCAGGATATTTTCCGCTCTACGGCCTACACCATAGACGGAAAAACCCTGGATGATATTTTGATTAGGAAATCTAGATAAGCTTGTCTAAATGAAAGATTCGTCTTGCGCAGTTGTAAGCTCTGGCAGAATTTTTAACTTTGTTTGCAAGTTCATGGCGAGAAATCATTTCTGCATACTCTTTGCTGGCCACCTCATAGGATTTTGTCTCTAAGGATTTAAAGTAAGCCACAAAGTCCTCTAGGGGAGTAGTTGCTCCGTCTCTCACTGGAATTCCTAATTTATTTGCAAGTTCGATCATCTCTTTATCGGCGGCAGTAAAATGAACTCCTACTTCCGAATTGAGGTCACGAGATCTCTTATCTAAATTGTGACTCATATCCATAATTTCACCTTCTAGAGTCGGAGCTTTCGCTCCGTCTGCAACGGGCTCCATGTTGACATAGTCTTGAGAACCGTCCTTGTAAACCGTAGCCACAAACTTAGCGTGGAGCTTTCCGTATGCGACTTTACCCCCTAGTTTAATAGAATCATTTCTTCCCAACTCATAAAACTTGATTTGATTTTTCAATTCTACTGCTTCGTGAAAATCTAATAACATGGCGCCTAAAACCAAATCTACCTCACCTTGGGCGGGGAGATTGTCAGTGGTCAAGGGAGAATTTGTGAGGACATGAAGGGTCAGTTTAGGATTGGCTCTAAGTTGACTCATGAGAATGACTCGTTCCTTCTCCGTAAGTAGCAAATATGGAGATACAACGTAGATGTCTTTTAAGCCGGGCCTTCTGATCATCTCTTCAAAAACTCGAACAATAGAATTAGGATTTGCGAAGTGATGAGGATTGGTGTGGCGAAGAAAAATTGAACCGCGAGAAATGTTCTCTATGGCATTAACAAAATGGGCTTTCCCTAATTCAAAACCTGTGGTGAAAAAGTTCTGACCCATTTCTGCGTAAAGTTTAGCAGTTGAAGATCCCTCAGGTAGTGTATTCTTGAGACCCGTTCTCATTTTTTCTCTATGAGTTTCATTCACAGATTCAAACCAGTTTGGTGTAAGAACTTTATTACCTCGGTGATAAAAAAGATAATTGAAATGTTGACCAATGGTATCTCTGAATCTCAACTCAGAGGGAAACTCAGGTGCGTCCCTGAGAAGCATTTCAGCGTCATTGTAAGTTCTCTGAACAACGGCTTCGTTGGTGTCTGGTTCTCCGTAATAATCGCCGTCCTTATTTCTGCCGCCAATTTTAATTTTTGATTTATTTGGACGATTAATATCTACGAGGAGCATCTTGTCATGTGAGCGTCTGTTGACCCACCTTAGAAAACTATTGGAATCATTTTCTGAGTACCGTCCACCTGTGACCACATGAAAAAGTCCTTTGACAAGCATTTCTGCGTGGTAAGTAATTTTTGAAATTGAGTTAAAAATTCTGACGTCTACGATGGCTCTTTCATTCGTGATATTTCCGTTGATGTCTTTCCTAAAACCGCGCTCCTCGGCAAGCAAGGTTTTAACTGCGGCGTGTGAAAGATTAAAGGATCCCAAAGAATCAAACATCACTCTGACACTCACTCCGCGTCTGATGGCTTGGCGCAGGCTTTCCAGGATGGAGGCACCCACATCATCTTCTTTAAAAATATAAGTGGAGAGGTCAACGGTGTCTTCTGCTTGGTCAATCATGAGAAGGGCTGTGTTAAACGCTACTTTAGGATTAATCAACGCTTTGCCGTAAGCGGGGATAGCGGGCTGCAATGTCCGAGGGTAAAGTTTGATAGTGTCGGTGGCTTCGGAAAGTTTGATCCAAGCGGTTCGTTGTTGTGACGGAGTTAAGTTTGGATCAACATGATTTTGGGCCCTAGAAGGGAGCGAAATTAAAAGGTTCAAGGCCAAAAAAACTATAAATACGTATGATTTTTTCATTGTGCCGCCTGGAGTAGTTTGTAACGAGGGGAAGTTTTGCAAAATTAGTACCCGGGGGAGGACAAGCATGATGGCTTTATGGAAATTTGGTGGTCGATTTGATTGCCAATGGTTCCTGATTGTTTAGGAAATAGACGGTGGAGTTATGTGAAAAAAGTCGGTCTTTGGTGGGTGGTCTTCAATAAATGTCGCCTTTAAATGTGCGGCATAGTTTTAATTTTCTGTGGTTCTGGGCCTTGGGTCTTTGTCCGTAATCTCTTGGCTGATGGTTCTTTTTTCAAACCGTTTTACCTCCGCTGCGGAGGTGAAAATTCACTTAGTTTAATTGGAGCTCTGTCTTATTTGGTGAGCAGTGCGCAGGCAAGGAAGGTCGACTTGTCTTTCCAAAGCGATGATTCAGAAGTGAACTAGCTAAATAAATTTTAAGATGGGAACTCCGCGCTAATCTCATCATTTAACATCGTTTACAGATGTACAAGGGATAAAAAATAAATTTGAGTAGGAAATAAACTTATTTTAAACTATTTTTATTGACACGTTTTTCGCATGTTTAATTCGGCGCGCTCTTACTTTTATTTCGTCTGGAGTTCCCGATCTAAAATCAACATTTTTAACCGTGAGGCGGCAAGCTGGCGAATCCAAATGGATACTTTAACCACGGTCTTAAAAATGCAATCTCCTTTAAAAATCCTCATAAATTACGATTATAAAAGTAGGTGTATAGTCGTTTTTTAAAGTAAGAAGGAGGCTCGCATGTCAGAAGAATTAAAATTAGTTTCAAATTCAGCGCTCCATGGGGAATTGAAATCTTTGAGGCAAACGGAGAAAACAAATCTAAAGGACATTTTGCTACATATTTGCGAAGTCGACCGACGGCGCTTATATTTGCAAATGGCCTACCCAAGTTTATATGAATATCTTATCAAAGAACTCCAGTATTCAGAAGCCAGTGCTCAGCGCAGAGTGGACGGCGCAAGACTTTTAGCGCAAATTCCGGAGGCAGCGGCAAAAATTTCTAGTGGTGCCATCAATCTTTCTCAGATTTCCAAAATTCAAAAAGCATCTCGAGATGTTAAAAAAGTCCAAGGTCTGACGGTGTCCATAGAAAATAAAAAGGAACTCATGGATAAAATAGAAAATCAGTCTGGTCGAGTGACGGAACTTATTTTGGCCCAAACATTTAATTTACCCGTTCAATTTAATGAAACTAGGAAAATTCAAAAAGATGAATCGGTTCATTTTGAAATGACATTCACAAAACAGCAAATGGAGAATCTAGAGCAAGCCAGGGCACTGCTTTCTCATATTCTTCCGGGCGGCAAGATGTCTGAGGTTATTTCCCATTTGGCGAAGAGATTTATCGAGAAGAAATTTGGAAGGACATGTGCGACGGAGGACATCCGTAAAACTCAAAATGAATTACGGCATTGAAAATCTAAATCTTAAAAAGTAGTCTCGGTTTTCCGAATTAATATTGCTGGGGAAATGGGCTGAAATTTCAATTCTAACCTCCGCAGCGGAGGTGCACAAAAAGCATTCGCGCACCAACCGCCAGACACCGGAGGGACCCCGCCTCTTGGACGGAGGAAATTGAGTCCATGTGCCCCGGACGGGAAAATAACCTCCAGCGTTATATGGAAAACACCCATTATTTTTGTTGACCGAGACCTAAGTCTGAAATCTGATAACGGTACCCACCATTTCCTTAAGGAGGAAGAATGAAATCATTGTTTATTGCAGCTCTAGTCCTATGTGGAAGTTTTGCCTACGCAACACCAAATGTCGGAGACATGGCTAGCTATGACGTTACAATCAGTAACGGCACCACCGTTGTAAACCAGAACGTAATGAGAAAACTCATTGCCTATGACGCCGTGGCAAAAGCTTATGCCAGTCAAACCACTATCAAACCCACAACTGGGGAAGCACGAGTGAGCACTGTTGCCGTAACTGAAGATTCCATTTTAGGCGATGCGTTCATGACAAACATCATTCCAAAATGCGTTTCTGACATGGACGGCGTTGTTGAATCCGTAACTACTGGAAAAGGCACCATGCAAGCTTGTAAGCTCACCGTGGCCAACGCCAATGCCACAGGCTTTCAGTGGGTTGGAGCAGTTCCCTTCGGCGTTATTAAAACCGATGTGACCATGACCGCAAGTAAGAACCACCTTGTAGTTAAATTAGTCGATTATACATTTGGTAAATAATCTTATTATTACAATTTGAATTTTTCAGGTGGCGCTTGGAAAACAAGCGCCATCTTTTTACACCACGTCTGGAGAATTTATGGTTGCAGGTCTGATCCTAGGTTTTATAGCATTTATTATAATTCGGTACGGCCTCATATCTCTCTACACCGTTGATCAAAATGAAAGAGCGGTAAAAACGTCCTTCGGCCGGGTTGAGCGCTTTAATGATAAAACCACAAGTGACGATCCCATGTCCCAGTCTCTCCGGGATGATGAAAAATCAAGATACGTTTTTCCAAAAGTAAAAGTAATCCAGCCAGGGGGGCCATACTTTAAGTTGCCATGGGAAAAAGTTTATAAGGTGAGTATTGCCACCCAAACCATGAACATGGCTCACGATCCCGATAGTCCAACGGCCAATAGAAATGGGACCTCATTAGAAGCGGTGACAAAAGATCAACTCAACACCGGCCTTGTGGGTCAACTAAGATACCGCATTTCAGAAAAAAATCTTTATGCCTATATTTTTGGAATCAAAAATCCTATTTCTCATGTCATGGGATATTTCGTTTCTATTCTGAGAGAACGCATCGCCAATTTTGAAGCTCCAAAAACTGAAGCTCTTGATGGCCCCACCGCAGATTCCATTGGTGTTTCTATAAACGACTTACGTAAAAATTTAAGAACGTTAAATGACCACATGGCGGAAGAATGCAGGTCATCGGAAGCCAGGTATGGAATTATTTTAGATGCCTCATTAATCACCGGCATTGAACCCCCTGCAGAAGTGGAGTCAGCCCTTGCTGCTATTAACACCGCCCACAATCATGTTTCCTCAGAAATAAGTTTAGCCCAGGCAAGCGCTGATCAAACTATTGTTCAATCTAGAAAAGCAGTGGAAATAGAGACTCTCAACGCTCAAGCAGAGGCGGAGCCCTTGAAACAAATGGCGGCGCAATTGGGAGAACTTAAAAGAAGTGGGCCAGGGACACTGGATATTTATATGAGGAACATAAGATTGGGAATGTACAAAAGTGCGCAAAATACAATTGTGGAGATCAGCCAATGAACACGATTATTGTTGGATTCTTTATCAGTTTTATGGCGTCTTTTTTTATCATCCCATTTATTTCTGCGGTGCTGCGAGCCTTGGGGTTCTTCACTGTTGTGAATGAAAGATTTGCCCAAGTCTATATGCTGTTTGGAAAAGTTGAGCTTGTGCTTAATGAGCCAGGACTCCATTTTTTGTGGCCCAAGTTGGGATTAAAATCTCTGATCATCAATAGTTTAGGACAGAGGTATGTAGTTGATCTGAGAATGGATCAACAATATCTCAGGAGTCTTGCGGTGAACTCTGAAGAGGGAGCGCCAATGGGAATCGGGGTATGGTATGAGATGTTCATCACAGATCCCGTGGCTTATATTTTTAAGAACGATGATCCAGCGGGGTCACTAGCGGCAAACGTGAGTAACTCCACAATCAGAAGTCTCAGTAACATGCCTCTTGCTGACATGCTTATTAACCGTCATCAAATGAGTCAAGTG
>JBBQPV010000075.1:0-7808 GCA_038216925.1 Bdellovibrionia bacterium | reverse complement strand
ATCAAAAATAAAAGTCTGAACATGTTTACATTGATAGGTCTTGGAGTTGCAGTCGCTTATTTGTACAGCGTAACAGCCGTTCTTTTTCCTCAGCTTTTTCCAGATTCTTTTCGAGATTCAATGACGGGAGAGGTTGGGCTTTATTTTGAAGCAGCTTCGGTAATTATCGCACTAGTACTTCTCGGTCAAGTTTTGGAACTCAAGGCCCGTGGCCAAACAAGTAGCGCTATTAAAGCACTTTTAGGTTTAGCACCAAAAACAGCAAGAAAAATTCAAAGCGATGGAACAGAAACAGACGTTCCTCTTGAGACAATTAAAGTTGGAGATCGCCTTCGCGTGAGGCCAGGGGAAAAAATTCCAGTGGACGGTAAAATTGTCTCCGGCCAATCTTTAGTTGATGAATCTATGGTCTCAGGAGAGCCGATTCCCGTTGAAAAAACAGTTGGATCTAAAGTTGTTGGGGCCACAATTAACGGCACAGGATCATTTGTCATGGAAGCGGAGAAGGTAGGAAAAGACACTCTACTTGCTCAAATTGTACAAATGGTGAGTGAGGCTCAGAGATCACGTGCTCCAATCCAAAAACTTGTTGATAAAGTGTCGGGCTATTTTGTTCCGGCTGTTATTCTTGCTTCTATTGTAACGTTAATTGTTTGGTCTATTTTCGGTCCAGATCCAAAGCTCGCTCATGCCATTATAAATGCTGTTGCTGTTCTAATTATTGCCTGTCCATGTGCCTTGGGATTAGCAACGCCAATGTCAATTATGGTGGCGACGGGACGAGGAGCGGCAATGGGCGTTCTATTTAGAAACGCTGAAGCAATCGAGCTCATGAGAAAAGTGGATACACTTTTAATAGACAAGACGGGAACACTTACTTTAGGTAAACCAAAACTGATAACCGTTCAAGCATTAGATAAAATTTCTGAGAAAGAACTATTGTCATTAGCGGCAAGTCTAGAAGGGGCCAGCGAACACCCTTTGGCTGCAGCTATTGTGCTGGGAGCTAAAGAAAGAGGTGCATCGTTAAGTCAAACACAAGATTTCAAATCCATCACAGGAAAGGGAGCCGTTGCTCAAGTGGGCGGTCACAAGGTAGCCATTGGAAATAAAGCACTCATGCAAGATCTCTCGGTAAAATTAGAAGTCGACACCGAGACAAAGGCAGACGTTCTTCGCCGAGATGGTCAGACGGTTATGTATGTTTCCATCGATGGAACTCTTTCTGGTCTTTTGGGAGTTATGGATCCCATTAAAGAAACAACAGTCGCCGCTATAAAAAATCTCCGTGATTCGGGAATCAAAGTGATCATGATCACAGGTGATAATAAAATCACTGCACAGGCCGTCGCTAAAAAAGTAGGCCTTGATGATTTTTTTGCCGATGTGTTACCGCAAGGTAAAGTTGAAATTGTTAAAAAAATGCAGAGCGAGGGAAAGTTCGTAGCTATGGCAGGTGATGGAATTAACGATGCTCCAGCTTTGGCCCAAGCGCAAGTAGGTATTGCCATGGGAACGGGAACAGATATCGCTATGAATAGTGCGGGTGTCACTCTGATTAAAGGTGATTTAACAGGAATTGTGAGAGCAAGAGCCCTGAGTGAAGGGACACTTAATAATATAAAACAAAACCTATTCTTCGCTTTTATTTACAATACTGTCGGTGTTCCCATTGCCGCAGGAATTTTATATCCGTTTTTTGGAATTTTACTAAGTCCTATTATCGCTGCTGCAGCAATGAGTCTGAGTTCAGTATCAGTAATAGGAAATGCGTTGAGATTAAGAAAGGTAAAATTATGAAAAGTCGAAATTGGATTTGGCATCATATCCCCTATGTTTTGATTGGAGTTGTTTCGCTTTATTTTATTTCGGAGCCTGGGATGCATAACAGTGCGCCGTTTATAATCTATCTTCTATTTTTTCCACTGCCTCTTTTATTTGTATATTATTCGACTCGCTCGAGCCGCAGAAATGGTAAAAAAAAGTGATTCGCATATCTTTAATGCTAAGGAGTACATATGAAAAAAATTAGATTTCAAAATTTTTTATTTCTAGCTATTACATTGATTTCATTTAATGTGTTTGCTGAGAAAATCATAAATATAACTACTAATAGCGGTCAGTTAATGTTTGATAAGACCAATCTAACTGCAAATCCCAACGAATCCCTTAAATTGACATTCAAGAATGGGTCATCAAAAGGCACAGGGCTTCAACACAATTGGGTTCTCGTAAAACCTGGTAAAGTCGATGCCATTTCTACCGCCAGCATTGTGGCTGGTGCGGATAAAAGTTGGCTTGCAGATTCTTCAGATATAATCGCACATACAAAACTTTTAAACGCTGGCGAGAGTGAGACTCTTACTTTTAATGCTCCAAGTGTTACTGGTGACTACCCCTATTTATGCAGCTTTCCAGGCCATAGTGCGACTATGAAGGGTGTGCTTCACATAAAATAATTAACGGACTAATACTTGTGTATCCACAAGGGATGCATCGTAAGTAAATATGATTTTTGGATCGGGCAAAATTATCCGCTCATTCTTTTTCTTATAATGGAGGCGAGTCAGAATATCTCGAATTATATTTAATCGAGCCAAATGTTTATCGTTGGCGCGGACGATCTTCCAAGGAGCCAATGAGTTATGCGAGCGAGCAAGCATTTCATTTCGTGCAGCACTGTATTGTTTCCAATATTTGAGTGCTTGATCATCAATGGGGCTGACCTTCCATTGCGTGAGAGGATCTTTCCTACGATCTTCCAATCGTTTCTTCTGTTCTTCCTTATCAATGTCTAGGTAATATTTAAGGACCATGATCCCAGAGCGAATCAGCATATGCTCAAACTCAGAAACAGAATTTAGAAACTCTTTGTGTTCAGCTTTGGTACAAAAGCCCATAACCCACTCAATACCTGCACGATTGTACCAGCTGCGATTAAAGATCACGAATTCCCCAGCCACGGGAAGTTGCCGCACATACCTTTGAAAGTACCAGGAGGCCTTATCACGATTAGATGGTGTACCAAGAGCAACGACGCGAGTTTCTCGCGGGCTCAAGTGTTCGATGATGCGTTTGATTGTGCCATCTTTGCCTGCAGCATCTCGTCCCTCTAAGATGACGAGAATCTTGTCACCGCACTCTATGAAATGTCTCTGAAGTTTAACGAGTTCGATTTGAAGCATTCGAAGATTTTTTTTATAAGAGTGCTTTGAGTGATCGGACTTAGGTTCTTTTGGTTTTTTTGCAGGCGACATAGCATTCCCTTCGGTGATTAATGGTGCTTTCCCAAAGTGCAATGCCGATGCCAGTTTTAATTAACCTGAACTGAAAGCGGAACAGTTTTCAAAACTCCACCATCAATAAATTGAACCCAGAGTTTATAATATCCTGCCTCTGGAAAAGTCACATGAAGCATAGCAGTGGTTGGTGTAGAGCCGGCCATGGGATGAACGTGTTCCAGTGAATCACCGTCAGAAGATGCAGCAATAACATGGGCAATATCTCCTAAATAGGGTGAGAGCTGTGGTTGCGAGCCATTTTTTCGGCTAAAGATCATGTTAAGCATAGCTTGTTTGCCAGCAGTGAGAGTTGTGTTGCTTAAAGTAATAACGGAGCCAGAATCATCACCTTTTCGAATGTCGGAAAGATTGGGCGGAGCTGGCCAAGCAGGCTTGCCACTAATAACACTTAAACGTGCTGGAGCAGAAAATTCCACACTTCCTGTAGCCAATTCCCCCTGCGCCCACACCCAATAATATCCATTTACTGTGAAGGTAGCGTCTACCGTCCAAGTTGCATCGGCAGAACCAGTAAATTGAGGGTGAATGTGCTGAAATTCTCTGAGAGAGGGATCATAGATCACCATGTGAAGTATTTTTTGGTGAGAAATATTTAAGTCTTTATCTGTTACGAGTTGTTTGGTGTCAGTATTTACCATTTGAAATGTCAATGTAGATTTACCAGCAATGACTGGATTCGAGGAACTGATTTCAATAGCTACAGGTCCTTCATTGGGATGAGCCAGTGCTGCCACGGGAAGAGCTATCATTATTGCACTTAAAATAAGTCTCTTGATTGATGTCATATTGTGTCTCTTTCATAATTTAAAGTTTTTAAATCTAAAAAAACTATTTTACTATAATCGTTCCTTGAGTCTGAGCTCCACCATGTATGCCGCATGTAAACTGAAAACTTCCGTAAGCATTCGCTGTAAAAACTTTTCGAACAGTTTCCCCCTGCATAGCCATAAGATCTATCCCAAAAGTAGGAATTGCAAACTTAAACATCTTATCAGAAGTCGCTTTAAGTGTAAGTTGTGTAGCTTCATCTTTTTTAAATTGAAGCGTCATGGGCGTACAGGTTCCATCAGTTTTTCCTTCTATTTTAACAAAAGCACTTGGTGCTTGTAGCAATTCCAAAAGGTCTTCGTATCCCCATTTTTTAGCAAGACTATATGCCGTCATTCCCTCTTTATTTTTTATTCCTAGATCGGGATCGCCGTTTAATATTGTACTAACTAAAAGGGAGTCGCCGGTCATAGCTCCGCGAATAAGAGAAGTATTACCTTTGTTATCTTGAATGTTAACGTCTGCACCTGAATCAACGAGATACCTGACCGAATCTAAATCTTGATACTTAGTAAACTTGATGAGAGCTGTTTCACCATTGACAGGGTCTTGAGCATCATAAATAGCTCCACGACTTACAAGTACATCAGTAAGTTCATACGCCATCATACCACGACTTAACCCAAACTCAGAAGGCTGGGGGTTCAAAGGGTCGTTTGTGGGTTTTGGTGGTTTTTGCCCGCAGGCAGAATCTGAAACATACAGAAGTGATGTGCATCCAAGCCCGTCTCTATAATTAGGATTCGCCCCGCAATCAAGAAGGTTTTCTACTTGCTCAGCGGAGCCCACTTTTGCAGCAGAGATTAATAATTTGTTTAAATTTTCCTGGGTACCAGCTTGTCCCGTAGGGCAAGCATAAACCGTTGGCAGAAATTTCCCGCTTAAGTTGCATAACAAGTCAGCAAACTTTTTCTCACCTACACGACCTTCATTTATAATTAAGGATGCCGGGATATCAATTCCAACCGATTGAGTTGTTTGAATTATCAGCGAGAATGTTTTTGGATTATCCTTGTCATTGTAAATGAGCTGTTTAGCTCTATTTTTTCGCTTGAGGCTGAAGCTAGAACCTTGCCTGAAGCCGTTGACCAATATTTCAACTTTCGCTGTTAAGAATTTTAAATAAAAACCAGCACCCTTGTCATTTATGTTTACATAAATGGGTGAAATCCCATTATCAGACTTCACCTGACAATTAATTGTTTCAGCTCGCAAAAAACCTGAACTCAGGAATATGAAGAAATAAATTAAGAAACTAGTTCTCATCTATGTATCCCCCCATAGAAATTATCTTATTGTAAATACTCTTTACAAGTATACCCTGGCAGGGTATTAGTCAATCGAATTGAGCATTTTCAGACAGGGGATTAAACAATGCAAAATAATATAGAAGTAAGAACAAGTTGTCATAATACAAAGCCAAAAGATCCCCAATATCCTGACTACTCTGCTGAGATCAAGAGGTTAAACAGAATTAAAGGACAAGTCGATGGTGTGGAAAAAATGATACTAGCCCGACGATATTGTCCCGATATCATCTTGCAAATTCGCGCGGCGGCGGCGGCGCTTAAGGCACTTGAAGCAGTTATACTTGGTGGACACCTCCGAGGCTGTGTCAGAGATGCTATGCGATCTAAAAGCTCTAAAGAAGCGGAAACTAAGATTCAAGAAATTCTAAAGATTCTGGAATAATTTATTAACCCTTAGCGTACGGAGAGAATATGAAAAAGTTATTGCTAATTGCACTTATGGCGACACTTGGTAGAAGTCAAGCTTCTGTGGCCGATTCAATTACATTATCAAAAGCAGCTGAACTGTCTTGTCACCGAATTGAGCGACTTGTCACGTTGAAGAAGATAGACGCTGGTTATGAAACAAATTTCTCGACTTTGACTGTAGTAGCACTTCAACAGACCCAACCTACAGACCCTGCATTTAAAGCAGTTGAATCTCAATATCTCGGAGCTGACGGTACAGCCGCCCAGATTGAAATTCTTATGGATAATCAAGGAAAGCCACTGTCCTTTAATGTTATTACGGGCGCAACTGCTGTTAATGCTCCGGTTTGGACGGGAGCTGACTCAATAAATTTAGCAGAAAATTCTTTGCACTTTGTTTTGGAAGGCTGGCAAACCACCCAACCTGAAGTGAAACCCTTTTACACAGACATGAAGGCCATGAGGCTATTTCAAGTCACAGATAGTTCGGGTCAAGTTCTTTCTAAAGCAGAATTTTTGTCATATTTGGTAGGCACCACTTTAACCGTCTATCTCAAAACTGACGGAACTTTTGTTTCTGCAGCAGTTAAATAAAGAGGAGCAGTTCATGGCTCGCATATTGTTGGTTTTGCCAATTCTCATTGCAAGCCTTTATCTTGGGGGTTGTAACTACAGAGTAGACAAACAGCCCCAAGAAGTTGATCCCAATTTTATTTATGTTCCTCAAGCCATGATTGATTCAGCGTCTTACAAACAAGTATCAGGTTTTGTTTTTTCCAAAAATTGCTTATCCTGCCACGACTCTGGAAAAGTTCCATTGGATAGCTACCAGAAAGTTGTAAGTAATGTTGATAAAATATATTCGTCTGTTTTCATAAAGCGAACAATGCCTAAAGCCCCAAATCCACCTTTAAGCTACGATCAAAAGATGATTTTACTTGCCTGGATAAAGGCTGGAGCACCAGAGGTAGCTAAAAATGGAACTGTAACTCCGGTGCCGACTCCGATTCCTTTGGAGCCGACATTTAAATCATTAAAGGCAAATGTTTTTGATATGAAATGTACTCAGTGCCACTCACTAGGCGGTGATGCAGCTAGAATTCCACTTGTGACAAAAGAGGATTTCCTTAATTCACCTCTAATTATTATAGACCCGCAGAACCCTGATGAGAGTGGTTTACTTGTCGTACTTGATCCAAAATTTGGCTCTAAGAAATTCATGCCGCCAGATAAATCTGGATATACCCCTGTTACAGACGAGCAACTTAAAGCCGTCAGAGATTGGATACATAATGGCACGCATGATTAATATTTTTAAAATTGTGGTTATTGTTGAGATCTTATTCGGCTTTGCCATTGCTCAAGCAAACCTCATTGAACTAAATCAGCAGAAAAGCAAAGTTGAATTTCTTGCCATTGGTCGCCCAAGTGCTATCAAAATTAGAGGTGAGGGTGGTTCAGCTAAGGGGACTATTAATATTGGAACTGAAAAGACTATTGGTGAAATACAAGTTAACTTGGACGATTTTAAAACGGGCATGTCTAAGCGAGACGAGCACATGAAAACAAAGTATTTGGAGCTTGGGAAAGCGGAGAATAAGACTGCTACTCTTAAAATTTCAAATGTCAAACTCCCTAAAGATTATTGGACTACTAAACCAGAAATGAGCGATGTCAAATTCTACGGAACACTTCGACTTCATGGTGTTGAAAAAAATGTTGAAGGGAATCTTAATCTAAAAAAAGCTGAAGGTAATGTAGCTCAAGGCAATTCCAAATTTACTATAAAACTTCCTGACTATGGGATCACAATTCCTTCATTTGCAGGAATCACTGTTGCAGAAGATGTTGATGTCACAGTTAACTTTGAAGCTAAGCTAATAGAAAAGTAATGACTCACATATTCTGGTTAGTTACTACTCTTCTTCTATTCATAAGTCAGTTTAGCCTTGCCTATCCG
>JBBQPV010000074.1:0-7839 GCA_038216925.1 Bdellovibrionia bacterium | reverse complement strand
TGGTTTAAGAATTTTCAGCGATGTAGCTGATAAGTACTGCCGTTGCTGCACTGGCAATTCCTGAAATATTATGATGCTCCGCTAGCCAATAGCGAGTGTATCCAAGTTTTTCGACATGTTGTGCGTTGGCCTTACACTGACTGTAAACATCTCTTATGGATTTTCCGTAGCACACTTTTGCTAAATCTAGAACTGAAATGGCGGTGGTGGCGAGAGTTTTCATTAGTGAGTCTTGGAAAAAGTAAGATTGGGGAAATTCTTTGTCACGTAATCTAGAGCCCAATCGGATTCAAATAAGAACACGGTGTGGCCGTCACGATCTTCAATACGTTTATTGTCTCTTCTCTCTCCAACTTTTTCCATGTCAGTCTCGGGACCTTCAACCCAACGTAAATGAATGTAGGGGAGTCGTTCAATTCTGACTTCGACCCCGTATTCAGATTTAAGACGGTATTGAAATATTTCAAACTGCAGGACTCCAACAACTCCCAGGATGGGTGCTTGATCTCCAAGATATTTTTGCCGGAAAACTTGCGCTACTCCTTCCTCTCTTAGTTGATCCAGTCCTTTTTGAAACTGCTTTCGCTTTAGTGGATCTGTACTTGTAACGGTCGCAAAAAACTCTGGAGAAAATTGCGGTACGCCGTGAAAGGCCATGGCGGGACCGGTGGATAAGGTGTCACCAATACGTAATTCGCCGCTGGTATCAATGAGGCCCACAATATCACCGGGGTAAGCTTCTTCTATAATTTCTCTTTCTTGGGCAAATAAATGAAAAGGTTTATTAAGTCTAAATTCTTTTTTCAACCGGGAGTGTCTTGCGCCCATGCCCCTATTAAATTTTCCAGAGCAAACCCTCAAAAAGGCCACTCGGTCTCTGTGCATAGGATTCATATTGGCTTGAACTTTGAAAATAAATCCTGAAAATCTGTCATCACTTGCCTCAACAATCCCTTGATCACTTTCCCGAGGTGAAGGCGGCGGAGCAATTTCAATAAATTTATTCAAGAAATGCTCCACTCCAAAATTATTCATGGCGCTACCAAAAAATATGGGGCTAAGTTGGCCCGCTAAAACCCTTTGATGATCATAAGGGTCTCCGGCAAGTTCTAAAATTTCTAATGCGTCTTGAAATTCGGGATCGTCCATAGCTGAAATTCTGGTGGATTGAAGTTTCATCTTGGCATTGGCTTCTTCACTTTTATGGAAAACTAATACTTCCTGGCTTTGCCTATCAAATACGCCTCTAAAATCTGGTCCCATGCCAATGGGCCAACTCATGGGGCATGATCTTATTCCTAAAACATTTTCAAGCTCGTCAATAAGTTCAAGAGGATCTCGGCCATTTCGATCAAGTTTATTTATAAAAGTAAAAATCGGAATTCCTCGCATACGGCAAACTTCAAATAATTTCCTGGTCTGCGGTTCAACCCCTTTTGCCGCATCTATAAGCATAACGGCAGAATCGGCGGCGGTGAGGGTGCGGTACGTATCTTCCGAGAAGTCTTTATGTCCCGGAGTATCTAGTAAGTTTATGCGGTAGCCACCATATTCGAACTGGAGCGCACTGGTGCTGATGGATATTCCTCGTTGCTTTTCAATTTCCATCCAATCTGAGGTGGTGTGCTTTTGATGTGTCTTGGCCTTTACCGCACCTGCTTGCCTGATCGCCCCTCCATAGAGGAGAAGTTTTTCAGTGAGAGTTGTCTTCCCTGCGTCAGGATGAGAAATAATTGCGAAGGTTCGCCGGCGGGCGATTTCCTTATTTTGTTCTGGCGTTGACATGGGCGCATAATATAGCCAATTGCTTGCTTTTTACAAGCGGCTCGCTATTTCCCGACGAGCTATTTTTATTTCCGATACCGCATTTAAAGCGAAATTTTGTATAGGAGGAAACTTGAGAAGACGGGGAGCTAAACCGTACATGAGAAATTGTCTGAGGGGAGATTCCCCAAGGAGAGTCATTTTCGAGGCCATATTTGTGCCTCGAAGAACGGCGCGGGCCACCGGTTTTCTTTCTTTTTCATATTTCAAAAGTAGTTTTGGATCATGTTTTTGACGAATCACCGCCGCGAGCTTATGGCTTAAATTAAGAGCATCTTGTATCCCAGTGTTCATGCCTTGTCCACCAGCGGGGCTGTGGATGTGGGCGGCGTCACCACAGAGAAATGCATTTTCTTTTTTAAAATCTGTCACCATGCGATGACTCACCTTAAACCGGGTGAGCCAATGGACATTTGAGATCTCAAATTTAATACCTGTGATTCTTTCGATGAGCTGGTGAAATTCTTTCTCGGAAATATCTTTAACATCTTTTTCTGGCTCACCGGTGTTCATCACGATAAATCGAAATTTTCCGGGAATTTTGAATGGGAAACATGCCGTTAAACCTGTTTTACCAAAAAAAATACGAATGGATTCAAGATCAAATGGCCACTTAATGGTTACATCCCCCAATACAAAATCTCCTGGATAGCTGCCGCCCTGAAAGTCGATATTTAGCCCATGTCGAACTGCACTGTGTGCGCCGTCACAACCCGCAATAAATCTTGAATTTATCACCTCTATATTGCCCCCGATGGAGTTTTCACGTTAGATGTCACTTGATTGTTTTTCTGAGTAAAACTAACAAGCTCCACACCTCTTTCAACAAAAACACCGTAATTTCCCGCCAGATCCTCCAAAATTCTTTCTGTTTCACTCTGTTCTAAAATCAAAATAAAATTATACTTACTCTGAATCTGAGAAACATCAATTCTAAGTGGTGTCTTGTCTTCATAGTGATAATAAGCTTCCCTCGCGGGCCGACCAGTTTTGACAAGTAACTGGGGAAGTGCTGATCCAAAACCGCTCTCAAAGGCCTCTAAAGTTCCAGCCTGGATGCCCATGGCCTTTGACTTATCAGTACGTTGTAGGATTTTATCAATAATCCGAACCTGAAGTCCTCGACGGGATAAATCTGCAGCCATTGTTAATCCTGAGGGACCAGCTCCTACAACTAAAACGTCGATTAACTTATCCATGTCAAATTCTTCTCCGATCCGACTATATCTTGCAAGAAAATCATTGTTTGAAGGCCTTTTCTTCCTTCTCGAGCGGACCTGTGGTAGATTTGCCGCCTTATGACCAACCCAAAAATGAATTTTTACGACATGACCTTGCCCGAACTTCAAACTTTCCTAGCAGGTAAGGGGAAAGAAAAGTTTAGAGGTGAGCAGCTTTTTAGGTGGGTCTACCAAAAAGGTGTCACCGATTTTACTAAAATGTCCAATCTTTCAAAAGATTTTTTACTGGAAGTTCAAGAACTCTTGGATTTCAAAATGCCTGAGCTCATTCACCAGGCGGATAGTGTTGACGGAACCAGAAAATTTCTTATGAAAGTGGACGGTGGAAAAAATATTGAAGCTGTCCTCATCCCCAATGAAGACAGGCTCACACTTTGTGTGTCTTCTGAAGTGGGCTGCGCCATGGGCTGTAAATTCTGTTTTACGGCGGAGATGGGATTGATGCGAAGGCTAACGGCTTCAGAAATTGTGGGACAGTTTATAAACGCTGCAAATAGTTTGAAAGACGGGCGCAGAATTACAAACATTGTTTTTATGGGAATGGGTGAACCTTTGGACAACGTTGAAAACGTCACCAAGGCCATTAGTATTTTACACACTCAGCAGGGAATTGGATTTGGATTAAAGAGAATCACCGTTTCTACAAGCGGTATTGTTCCTATGATTCCTCGAGTGGCTCAAGCGGGGGTGCGTCTTGCCGTAAGTTTAAATGCCACCACCGATGAAATTAGAAATCAAGTGATGCCTATAAATAAAAAATATAATTTAGAAAAGTTGTTAACTGCGTGCAAAGAATATGTGGCCGAATGTGGTGACATGATTACCTTTGAATATGTTTTATTAAAAGGTGTAAACGATTCCCCCGATGATGCTCGACGCATTGCAGAGTTAACTCGAGGCATTCCCAGTAAGATTAATCTCATCCCATTTAATGAGCACCCGGATTCAGGATTTATCAGACCACCTTCAAAAGAAATAAATGAGTTCCAAAGAATTTTAATGAATAAAGGTAAACACGTTCTCATAAGGCGGACCATGGGGCGAGATATTTTTGCCGCCTGCGGACAGTTGAGATCTGAGATGGAAAAGCACCCTGAACGCATGAGTTTACAATAAGGAGACTTTGAGTGCCTAAAAGTATTTTAGTGGTTGGAAGCTTAGCCTATGACAGTATCAAAACACCAACCGGTGAAGCTAAAGCGGCCTTAGGCGGAAGCGCCAACTACTTCGGTTTGGCAGCGTCTTTTTTTGCTCCAGTAAAGGTTGTCGGAGTTGTTGGAGATGATTACAAAGCTGAAGATAGAAAAATTCTTGAAGACAAAAATGTTGATATATCCGGTATAGAAACGGTGAGTGGTAAGACGTTTCATTGGGCAGGAGAATACAGCGGTGACATGAATGAAGCTAAAACTTTAAGAACTGACCTTAATGTTTTTGCAGATTTTCATCCAAAATTATCTGCAAATCATAAACATTCTGAATATGTTTTCCTTGCTAATATTGATCCAGTTTTACAGATGGAAGTTTTGAATCAAATTATTAAGCCAAAACTTATTGCTGCAGACACAATGAACTTTTGGATTTCTACAAAAGAGGCTGAACTTAAAAAGATCATGAATCGTCTTGATTTACTTATTATCAATGAAGGTGAAGCAAAACTTCTCACCGGAACTCAAAATACAATATTAAGTTGTGAACTCATTGCTGAAATGGGACCAAAAGCTGTTGTTGTAAAACGCGGTGAGTATGGATTTATTCTGTATTATAAAAATGAATACTTTGCCATGCCCGCATTCCCACTTAAAAACGTTGTAGATCCCACTGGTGCCGGAGACACTTTTGCCGGAGGCTTTATGGGGTATTTGGCTAAATACGGCTTAGGTCTAGAATGGGAATCTCTAAAGCAAGCGGCAATATTTGGATCTTTGATGGCTAGTTTCACAGTTCAGGACTTTAGTGTGGGAGCATTAAAGAATCTGACCCAGGACCAATTATACGCACGCTACTTTGATTTCAAGAAAGTCATTTCTTTTAATCAGTCGGACCTTGGTCCAACAAAGCAGTAACAAACCACATTAAGCTCTTAAATCTCTTCATTATTTAATTAATTTTCCCGATTTATCATCTGGATGAGTACACAAAAGAAGCGGGATGTAGCAAAGGAGTTTGTGGATTTTTTGCTTAGCGAAAGCAAAAATGAAGCGCCTGCCCCTACCCAAAATCTCAAAACTGAAGATCAAAAAACAGCGGTATTGCCGCATGATACGCCTGCTGACGCTAAAGAGGAACATTCGGAAATCACTCAAGTGACTAAATTAAAAGTGGTTGAAGATAAAATTCCAAATTATAAGCCGTCATTTTCTTCAGAACGTGGACGGGCCATTTACGGAGACGTTGCTCAACTTGTTGGGGGAGCAGAAGCCATTCGGGTGGCACAAGCTCGTATCATGGAGCTAGAAAAAGAGCGCGATAATTTACGGGATGAAATCGAAAAGCTTTTAGTGACTTGTGAAGCTTTACAGAGATCAAATTCTGAATCCAAAGGCCAGATTGAGAAGCTGGAGCGAAAGCAAAAAGAGAAATTAGAAATTCTTGAAGAAGAAAAAATCGTGATTCATCATCGTTTGCAAGCCCGTGAAAAAGAATTGCATGAAATCAGAAAAATTAATGAAGAGATGGATTTGCGTTTTCAAAATGACCTGAAAAAGGTCCGGGTAAGGGAACGCGAATACGAAAATAAAAATATCATACTTAAGGCTGAAAATATTGCCGTTGCACGGTCTAAAGACGAGATGATTTTAGATCTGAAGAGAAAACTAGACCAAATGCAATTTGAAATTGAGAATTACCGCGGGAAATTTTCCGATACTGAATTGAAGATGAGTGAATTCCATGACCGTCAAGCTAGGACAGTAAAGGCTTTGCGGCTTGCTCTTAATATTTTAGAGGGCAGTGATAACGAAGAAAAACCGAAGAAAGCATCGGGTAATGATTAAAAAAAGAATCATATTTTTAGATGATGAGCCTCAGACAAACAAAAAGCTTAAGCGAGCTTTAGTAAACTCTGGCTATGAAGTTGTGGTACCGTCCACCTCAGACGAAGCATTTTTTGAAATCAATGTTAACGGCGCTGAAGTTCTCGTGCATTGCGGGCATCATACAAAAACATTTTGGGGAGTTTGTACGGAAATCATGGAAAAATATCCTCAGTTTCCAAGTTTACATATTGCCGTTGGAACAGCGGCTGAAGAATTCCAAAAAAACTTCAAAGGTCCTTTCCATCAAAAATTGCGCCCACTACCTGCAGAAAAGCTTTTTTTAAAGCAAATTCGAAAATTGTTATTCCTTGCGGGTATGCAACGTCAAAACTATCGTCAATCTAAGAAAATAGAATTTTATGAGCGCATGGAGTCACTCTTGGAATCAACTAATCTGTTTGATTTCAAGCAAAAGATGACACTGTTGTTTATGGATTTATTCAAAGCAAAGAATGTCCTATTTTTTGATCCAGGTGAAATAGATAGCTTTACCAATGATCATAAAGACTCTGACGTTATTGAAATGAACAAGATGGCACAGGAAGAGCATCGAGTGATTGCGGGCCGCCATACTACTCTCCAAGAGGTGCAAAGTTTTCTGGCAGTGGCTTCAAAAATTCTGCCTTCAGGATGGCAAAGACGCCGGAAGAATTATTTTAGCTTCAATCAAAAAGCCACAAGTTTTTTTATCGTCCCCATTGCAGGACCTAGTGGTAAGAAATTGTTGGGTCATTTTATTATTATAGATCCGGAGCATTACGGGGAAAGATCTGCAAACTCCCTTATTCCCTACCTGCAAAAGATTTTGGGACGACACATGGAGAGCATCATCAGCCTTCATTATGCTAAGGGGCTGAGCTATATAGACGACCTCACCGATTTATTTAATCAACGTTATTTAAAACTCGTATTGGAAAAAGAAATAAACCGATCTCAGCGCGCAGGGCATTGTTTTTCAGTGCTCTTTATGGATATCGATCACTTTAAGCGGGTCAATGATACCCGCGGCCATGTAGTAGGAAGTAAAGTCCTAGTAGAACTCTCTAAGATAGTTCATGAAAACATCCGCACCGTGGACTATGGATTTAGGTACGGCGGTGATGAATTTCTAATGATACTAGTAGGAACAAATTCCGAGCAAGCCCGAGTTGTGGCGGAGCGAATGCGTAAACAGGTAGAGGAAAGTGTCTTTGATATAGATGGCGTGCAAATTAAAGTCACACTCAGTATTGGAGTGGCCAGTTTCCCTGAGCACGCTACTACTAAGGAACAAATTATCGAACTTGCAGACCAGGCAATGTATGTAGGCAAAAAGAGATCGCGTAACGTTGTTTACGTGGCAAGTTAAATTTTATGAAAAAACTCAAACTCGTCGTCAGTGATTTTCACTTAGGAAAAGGGCATATTCTTCCCGATGGCTCACTTAATATCTTTGAAGAATTCTACTATGATGACAAATTTACTGAATTCTTAGACTACTATTCCTCCAAGTTATTTGAAGACTCTGAAGTTGAAATCATCATCAATGGTGACTTTTTAAATCTTTTGCAAACAGACTACAAAGGTCATTACACTACCGTTTTGACAGAAGCTATTGACGTGTGGAAGGTGCAGCAGATTGTGGCGGGACACGCCAAAGTCTTTGAAGCCATGCGGAGATTCTCAAGCCAGCCAGGGAAGAAATTGACCTATGTGATAGGAAATCATGATCAAGGCATGCTGTGGCCCAAAACCAG
>JBBQPV010000073.1:0-7871 GCA_038216925.1 Bdellovibrionia bacterium | reverse complement strand
AAGATGATCACCATGCCTTCATAGGCCTCAGGACTTCCCAAACCGTAAATACAAGACACACTAGAGACAATGATCACATCGGTGCGATCAAAAAGAGATCTTGTAGCGGAGTGCCGCATGCGATCAATCTGTTCATTGATGGCAGAATCTTTTTCTATAAAAGTATCTGAACCGGGGATATACGCTTCAGGCTGATAGTAATCATAGTAACTTACAAAATATTCAACGGCGTTATGGGGAAAGAGTTGTTTAAATTCTCCGTATAGTTGCCCCGCTAAAGTTTTATTAGGAGCTAGAATGAGAGTAGGTCTGCCAATTTTTTGAATTGTTTGGGCCATGGTGAAGGTTTTTCCCGAGCCCGTGATACCCAGTAATACTTGATGTTGGTGACCGCCATTTATATTTTCGACAATTTGCTGAATAGCTCGGGGTTGATCACCTTGAGGTTGATACTCTGAAACCAATTTAAAATCATTTTTGATTCTCTTACGCTTGGTAATTGAATCTACTTCTTCACTTCCCATTCGGTCCCCTCGCCGGAATCACGAATTTCGATTCCGTTTTTTGTCAATTCATCACGAATCAGGTCCGATGCTTTAAAATCCTTAGTTTTTCTAGCGGCAATTCTTTCATCAACTTTTTTCTGAATGGCAGGTCTCTCTAGATTTTTTTCTTTCAAGAGCATGTCATCAAGTTCAATGAGAAACCGATCCGGCGGATTTTGGAAAAGAGCCATTAACTCGCCAAATCTTTTAATAACTTCAATGACCTTCGCGCTAGAATTTGCAAGTTCATCACTTGCCTTCATAGTGGGTTTCAAAACACCGTTGTAACTTCTCACCACATTAAATATTTCAGCCATTATTTCAGGCGTATTAAAATCATCTTCCGATGCCTTTTTCACATTGGCATTAAATTCCGTCAAGCGTTTCCCCAATCCTGAGGGATCAAAGAAAGGACCGTTTAAATCAGCCTTCAAGCCTTCTGACAAACACATCTTTAAATTTTGCGCCGCCCTAGCCAGGCAAGAATATATTCTGGCCAATCCAGAAATAGCATGTTGCACCACGCTATCTGAGAAATCTGCCGGAGACCTATAATGTGAGGACAAAATGAGAAATTTCAAGATCTCACCGTTATAATGTTCAACAAAATTTCGGGCGGTGAAAATATTCCCCAAACTCTTGGACATTTTCTCTTTACCCATATTTATAAAATTATTGTGCATCCAGTAATTCACATAAGGCTTTTGATTCCCCGCTTCACTTTGAGCGATTTCATTCTCGTGATGAGGAAAAATGAGATCAATTCCTCCACCATGAATATCAAATGTCTCACCTAAATACTGCTTGGCCATGGCGGAACATTCAATATGCCAACCAGGTCGGCCGTTCCCCCAAGGCGAGGGCCAGTAAGGCTCTCCTGGTTTTGCGGGTTTCCACAGACTAAAGTCCAAAGGATTTCTTTTCTTTTCCCCAATTTCTACTCGGGAACCGGCGATAAGATCATCTATGTTTTTATGACTGAGTTTTCCATAACCTTTGATTTTTTCAATGCTGCAATAAACTTCTCCGTCAACAATGTAAGCTGCGTCGGATTTAATAATATTTTCTATAAGCGCCACTATTCCAGAGATATGTTCTGTCACTCTGGGGTTATGGGTGGCAGGCCTTAAACCCACGGCCTTAAAATCCTTTTCAAATTCAGTGATGTATTTATTTGCAACATCTAATGCGGAGATTTTTTCCTTTTCTGCTTGGTCAATAATTTTATCATCTACATCGGTGTAATTATAGACGTAGGTGACTTTAAACCCTGTGTGTTCAAAGTAATGTCGAACAAAATTAAAGAAAATGGGTCCTCTAAAATTTCCCACATGTAATAGATTATAAACCGTTGGCCCGCACACATACATTTTGACATGCTTGTCTTCAATGGATTTGAAAACCTCTTTTTGCTGGGTCATGGTGTTATATATTTTCATTTTGCTAAAACTTTCTCTGCTCTATAAATCAAACTCTTTTTGGTCATGAGTGGCACAAGTATCTTTAATTCTGTTCCATGGGGCTTTCCAATAATAGCTACCCTCAAGGCCTGAAATAATTCCTTTCCCTTCACTTTACAACTTTCTTGAATTGCCTTTTGCATCCCCGCAAAATCTGTTTCACTCATTTCCTCTCCTGAATGCTCAGTCACAAGATTCTTCCATTTTTCCACAACGGCCTTTGTTGATGGCCACGCTAAAATCTCGTCAGCTTCTGGAGCAATGAGAAAATGTTTATCACTGAGAGTTTTATACACTGCCGCTCCCTCAAGGAGTGTTTCAAAGGATGTTTTCAAAGCCGCCGCGGATTTATCTATCCATTTGTCCGAGACGTCGTGAAATTCTAATTCCTCGCTCTTAAAGAACGGTTGGAGCTCACGCCAAAGATCTCCGTGAGGGAGGGCCCTTAAATGCTGTGCGTTCATCCATTTTAATTTTACCGCATCAAAGACCGCTCCGGCCTGATGGGCCCGGCTTAAATCAAATCTTTCTGTCATTTCTTCAATGGTCATGATTTCTTTTCCGTCAGCGGCAGACCAACCTAGCAGGGCCACAAAGTTTAGAAGGGCCGCCGGTAAATATCCCTCTAGTTTAAATTCATGACAACTTGTTGCCCCTTTACGTTTAGAAAGTTTTTGTCTGTCTTCATCTAATATGAGAGACAAATGTCCAAACTGGGGCGCCTGCCAACCCATGGCTTCATAAATCATAAGTTGCCGCAAAGTATTAGGAAGATGCTCCTCAGCCCTTAAGACGTGAGTCATTTTCATTAAATGATCATCCACGGCACAGCAAAAATTATAAACTGGCATTCCACCAGTACGAAGCAGAACAAAGTCCCCCACCATGTCCGATGGAAACTTAACCTCTCCTCTGATAAGATCGGTAAAAATGTAATCTTTTTTTAATTGACGAGTTTTAAATCTCACCACTGCTTTTTCTCCAGCATTTACTTTTGCTAGAGCCTCGCTTGGAGGCATCTTTTCATAGGGACTTTCCACATGGGGGATTTTCCCCTGAGCTTTAAGCTTGTCTCTTTGTAGGGTGATTTCTTCATCGGTCATAAAACAATAGTAGGCTTTTTCTTTTTGAATCAATTCATCAGCAACTTTTTTATAGATGTCCAGGCGTTGGCTTTGACGGTACGGTCCCAAAGGTCCCATGTCATTTGTGGTTTTTTTTTCATCAGGTCCTTCAGACCAATTTAGTTTTAGCCAGCTTAGATCTTCTAAAACCATTTGCAGAGATTCATCAGTGCTTCTTGCTAAATCGGTGTCTTCAATTCTGATAATAAATTCTCCACCTTTGTTTTTGGCAAAGAGATAATTGTAGAGAGCGGTTCTTGCTCCGCCCACATGAAGATAACCTGTTGGTGAAGGAGCAAAGCGGACTCGCACTGGGCTAGACATTTACATTTCCCTTTTTTTGATGAGCACAATGGCTTGAGCGTGGACACCCTCACCCCGCCCGATAGTTCCCAGTCCGTCCGTAGTGGTAAACTTAACACTAACTTCAAATCTAGAAATATTTAAAATGGTGGCAATTTTATCTTTCATTTTTCCACGATAACCGGAAAGTTTTGGTGCCTCTGTAGTCACCACTACATCTACATTACCCACCCCGTAACCCTTGGCCCATATCATCTGACATACTTCCCGCAGAATTTCTGAACTTGCTCGATTTTTATTTTTCTCGTCACTGGGAAAGTATTTTCCTAAATCCCCTAGAGCCGCTGCACCAAGAAGGGCATCTGAAATCGCATGGAGTACTACATCGGCATCGGAATGGCCCATGAGTCCTTGGGCATAGGGAATCTCTACTCCCCCTAAGATGAGTTTTCTATTATCGGCAAATTTATGGATGTCGCTTCCTAAGCCAACTCGAAACACGGTCTATATCCTCGTTAAAAGTAACCTTTAAATTATCATAAGACCCATCAACAACAACAATTCTTCGTCCAAGTTTTTCAATTAAGCTTGAGTCATCGGGCACTTCTATGCGGGCAAACTCTTCCATAGCGGTAAAAAGATGCTCTTTTCTGAGAATCTGGGGCGTCTGTATGACTCTGAGACCATCACGGGGAAGAGTCATATGAACGTGATTTGTGACGCTCACTGTCTTAATGGTGTCCGTGGTTTCAATGCCAGGGACCGCCCCACCAAAAGCATGTTGTTCTTCATTATCTAAACATTTATCAAAAAGCCGATCCAGCAGCTCATGAGTAATACACGGTCTTGCGGCATCATGAACCGCAACCCACCGGTTTTTTGAATTAATACTTGCCAGTTTCCGGAGGCCATTTTCACTTGATGAGCGTCTTGAAGGACCACCGCTAACCACATAGATTGGCTTAGTTTCTAAAAGCGCTTTGAAACTTTCTTGAACAGGTTTTATCCAGTCCTCAGGGACAACAAAAACCGTATTTCCAATGGACGGCCAAGACAGGAAAGTCTCCAAAGACCACATGTAAAGTGGAACCCCTAAGACTTTCTGAAATTGTTTTGGAATATCTGAATTAAATCGAGTGGACTTTCCGCCGGCTACCAGGACCAAATCACAACTTGGCATTTAAGCTCAGAAAGTTTTTTTGGCCGTGGCCGCGGAAACTGTAGGAGCAAGGGGATCGATTTCATCGGTCAATTCAAGACCAAAAATTTCTCTCACTTCTTCCTCAACTTTTTTCTCGTTGATATTTTTAGCTAAAGATAACTCTTTAATCAAAAGTCCCCGTGCTGTATCAAGCATTTTTCTTTCTCCAAAACTTAATTCTTTATCAACTTTAAGGAGAAAAAGGTCCCGGAGGACTTCTGCTATTTCATAAATACTTCCGGTTTTGATTTTTTCCATGTACTCACGATACCGACGATTCCAAGTTTGATTATCGATTTTAATATTCTTTTTTCTCAGAATCTTAAAAACTTCACCGGCTTCTTTTTTGGAAATAATAGCCCGTAAACCAACGCTGGCTACGTTATCCTTGGGGATCATGATTTTCATGCCATTATCCAAAATTTGAATAGTGTAGAAAGTCTGTTTTTTACCGAAGATTTCTTTTGTCTCAATGGCTTTGACAACACCAACTCCGTGACCAGGATAAACCGCGTTGTCACCTACTTTAAATGCCATTACTTCCTCCGCTTCGCACATCGCTACTTGCGTCATTGCTTAAGATTGCGAGCTTGTATGTTATACCACCGGTATGGCCGATGGTCAATGAAACGCAGCGGAGGATTTGAGTGAAAAAATTATCTCCGTGTAAGCCGCCCAGGAGGGCGCCCGACACGAAGGGTAGTTTACAAGTTAGTAATTTTTATGCTCTTTATTTGATGTTCCATAATAGTGCAAATGGCTGCTTCCCGCCGGCAAAGCCTTGGGGCACGCTGGTTCCAGAGACTACAACCCGATATGCTCCGGCTGTGGGCGCAGTAAATTCCACCATCTCCACATTGTTTTTTCTGTCAGGAACTGTCAAATGGTTTGGAAAATGCTTTCCACCGGCAGCATCAATAACAACTAAGTCTAAATCATTGACTAAAGCTGTGGCCGCACCGGGACTTCCAGGAGCATCTGTGTAGACCATAGTGGCCCGGATCTTTTGACCAACTACAACCTTCTCAAGACCAAGAGTATATGCCTTCGCGTTTCCGGTATTGACGCCCTCTCGGTCATCGGCAAAATAATAAGCGGACTGGATAACAGAAGCCATGTCCACCCGTCCAAAACCTTCGTTCATATTGGGCCGAGTTTGAGGATACTCTTGATTCTTGCCCGTACCAAATTGTCCGGGAAATAAATCATGGGCATTGTGAATCAAAGCCGCTTTCACCAATGCCGCTGAGGGTTCTTTGCCGTTCACCTTTTTTAAATATTGTCTAGTCACCGCCGCCGCCCCTGCAACTAAAGGTGTGGACATGGACGTTCCCCCTGAATAAACATAAAATTTATTGTACACTCCCCAGAGGGTGTCAGAATCCGGCGTCTGAGATCGGGTGGAAATAATATTTGTTCCAGGGGCCACTATGTCTGGCTTAATTCTTCCGTCCTGAGTGGGACCAATGCTGCTAAATGGCGCCATGCCGTCAGGATTTTCGGAAAACTTACTGGAGGATATAGGCTCTGCCGGATATCTCTTGGCAGCTTTGGGTTTAAAATTTAATTTCATCTGATATCCGCCTTCAAGAACTAGATTTTTACTTGCTCCCACTGTCAGACAATTCTTAGCAGTAGCCGGAGTGTCCAAAGAACTTGCATCTATATGTCCATCGCCATTCATATCAACTCCGGCATTACCGGCAGAAAATACCACCAACAAATCTGGATGTGACCAAATGACCTCATCAAGGGAGGTACTCATGATGTCATATGCACTGGGATTTTTTTGTGATCCCCAACTGTCAGAATGAATTCTCACACCGTCAGCTTCATACACTGAAATAAAGACGTCTTCAAAATTTGTGTTTATACCAAGATTACCTAAAATGGGACTCCAGAGTGCTTCTTCTACAAGTTTAGCGCCGTAGGCAGCTCCGCGAAGTTTTCCACCAGAAGTGATACCCGTACCAACAATTGATCCGGCGGTATGTGTTCCGTGGCCCTCGGGATCTTCCCAATTTTTTCCGAATAATGCCTTTGTGTAACCCTTCAGAATTTGACCCTTAAAATCATCAAGAATGTTAACCGTGGAACCGCGGTCAAGTCCGGTGTCGGCAAGTCCAACCACTTGTCCTTCTCCGTGAAAGCCTTTAGACCAAGCGGCATCTAAATTCATCAGTTTTGTGCCAGACTCATATCCGGTCAGATCCGTGTAGTCACCGGTTCGTGGAGGCTGGGAAAAAGTTTCTTCTTGTTGAGGAGCCTGAAATTTAATTTCACCAAAAGGCTCCATCCATTCCACACCCTCAATTTGAGAGATACTCTGAATTTTATTTATGGGAATTTCTAAAATAAAACTTGTCTTGTTAATAGCGGATACAAATTTTGCACCTAACTTCTCTGCCTGAGTAAAAAATGTAGAATTCACATTGGTGGAAACAAGTTTCACCATTGTTTTCTCCGTCTTGTCTTGTGTAAACACGGAAGGAGTCTCAAAGGTGTCACTCACCTTATACTCGGGCTGGTAAGGGAGCACCGCAAACACATGGCCGGATTGATTGACCGCTCTCCATCCCATCTCCGTCGGAATTTTTGCAATAAAAGTATTGTCAGGGATGTAACTTAAAATCTCCACCCCTTGATTTATTAAATTATTTTTCCAGTCTTCTTGCACTGGCCCTGAAAACTGCAACAGGTAAAAATCTCGTCCTTCAAAAGGACCAAATTCAAACTTGTCCCCGGTCTTGTCCAGCCCGAAGCTCTCCATTGCAGTTTTTGAATTTATCGTGATGTTCTTGAGTTTAATAACCGGCTCTGAAGCGCCAAATGCCAACCTTGGCAATACCGCGAGTACAAAAAGCATCCATCCCTTTTGCATTATTCCCCCTTATTTTGATCCCTTGAAAATCAGATCAGGCTTGGGGTTGAGCTGTCAACGTATTTTATTAACCAATAGATGCAAAAAGAAGCGAGGTCTTTTTATTTTGAATAATAGCTTCATTTAAAATCTGGTTGTCCGGTGAGGACAGCTTTGGATCATTTTTCAAGATCGTGAATGCCGCATCGCGCGCTTCGGTGAGTATGTCAATGTCTCTGACTAGATTGGCTAACCTAAATCCCGGAAGGCCGGATTGCCTGGTGCCTAAAAATTCACCAGCACCTCTCAAAATAAGATCTTTTTCTGCTATTTTAAAGCCATCTGTTGTTTCAGTCATCACTTTGAGCCGCTCTTTTG
>JBBQPV010000072.1:0-7889 GCA_038216925.1 Bdellovibrionia bacterium | reverse complement strand
ACATCATGTAACCTTGGGTCAATGGTTCTATTGTTTACTATGAACTGAGTGTCAGTAAAGGATTTATATTGAGAATTATTCTCATTTTTACCGCACTTCCACAAAACCGTGGAACTGTTCTTAGCTGCTAGTTTGATGCTTGTGTACAAGACTTCTTTAATATTTTGATCCCGGAGTAGATACAGGAGATAACCAACGCCGTTAAGTTGGAAATAACTATTATTGCGCATCTCTAAGAGAGCCTTTACTCGATTGGAGTCGGTTTCTTTACCCTGATCATTTTGAAGGATGATAGAAACGTTTTGAGCGATCTTATCTACATTTTGTGCTGCGCCGAAGGTTCCTTGACCAGAAGCCTGAAGATAATCGTAGAACTCCTTAATAAGTTCATCCTTACTTCGTCGCTTGACCTTAACAAGGGCCGCCCTCTTAAATAAAAATGTCACTTTGACGTAGGCGTTTGTTCGATCCTGATCCTGGGACCAATCTCCCCAAGGTATCTGATTGGATAACTGAGACGGTAAAGAATCATGGACGAAGGTTCTTAAGCTCTCACTGTCTCCGGCAGAAAGATTTGTGTTCGTTTTTTCCCAAGAAACGCCGAGACCTTGGAAATCACATTTTTCAAAGGTGGAATCGCTACCACAGAGAACGTCCATGTATTTCACTTCGTCTCTTCTATAAGCACCAAAAACGGTGTGCAGAGAAGTTGAATTCTCATAGGAGCAGTGTTTAAAATACTCATCAGTATTTTGACTATTTAATGAAGTGACATCACCACAAGAAAACACGGTGTTTCTCTGATTTGCCCAGATCCGGCCAAATCCCCAGAACACTTTTGTGGACTCATCTTTTGAGTTAATCATAGTTCTAATGACTCTATGAATTCGCTTATTTCCATCGGCAACGCCGGCTTTTTCATCGGCTGTGAAAATAGCGTCCACTTCTTCAAAGTTAAGAATGAGTCTTTGGGCAATTTTTTGTACATTTTGTTCTAGAGGGTCAATGATGTGTCCAGCCTCTTTAAGCCAGTCAAAGTTAGCCCCATCTTTAAACATATAGAATTTCCCGAAGAGGTTGTCATAGGCGTCCCGAGCTTCTTTATTTTTCAAATCAAAGTTATAGGCCGCTAGTAAAATTCCGTCAGTCATGTCAGGAAGCTTACTATTAAGAACTTTTCCACCTTCTTGATCAAACGTAAAAAGTTTTGGGTTAATGATTCTTTGAATTTGCTTACCTAACCAGCTGATTCCAAAGATATGCGCTGGAGGTCCAAGTTTAACTTCTGCACTAGCAGCAGGGCCGTCTTTCTTGACTCCAATAAATTTAACTAGAACGTGTTTATCAGCCAGTCTAAATACTTGAAGATAAAATTCTCCGTCCAAAACCCAGTAAATTCCTGCCCGTGCAGAAATAAATCCTGCCGAAGGCGCATACTCTGGGCCACCAAAAAGTGCCGACGTGATTTTCATAGAAAAGAAGTCGGTTTCATTAAGGCCATCGATTGCAGTTTTGGAATCAAAAGGCACATGATGAATTGGATTGTAAACTGGGTGACCCACAATGTTTAAAGAATCACTTTGATTTGGAAACTGTCTTGCAAAAAACATTTCAAATTCATTGTTGGCGTGGACTCCCAGGCTGTGATTTAGTCTGCCGAAGTCCAAATCGAGTTCAATTTTCTCCATCCGAGTATAGGAATTTTGAATGTATGAAGGTTCACTATCTAATTGCACTTTGAGTTGGAGGTCCGTGAACGGTCCAAATCGCTGATTGATGAGTTTTCCATCAATCCTAATTTTGGCTGCCTGTAATAAGCCCATGGCTCGACTTCGTATGCCATCAACAGGCTTCATGAAATCTACTGACTTTGGAGCCTTCGAATAATCTGACTTTGGAGCTTCAGATTGGGCAGACAGGTCTAGTGATACAAGTACCAGCGCAAGAAATGTGAACAAAACTTTCAAAATCATAGGGTTCCTCTTTTCTGTAAGTCAAAAGAGAGAGCAACTCCTATGCCATTGTAATAACCGTGTTCTTAGGGATGGGGTCTCCGATGCATTTTCAGGCACGTATTAATTGTCTAAGTGTAAATTAGAACTCCATGGTTTTATCTTTAAAGGTCTTATTCAAACCGTTGAAAGCGGCAATTTTGTAAGTCTCCGCAAGGGTAGGATAGTTAAAAATATTTCGAACAAAAGTCTTCACGTCGCCCCCCAAAGTCATGACCATTTGACCCAAATGGATGAGCTCGCTTGCCGCATTTCCTATAATATGTATCCCATAGATTTTATGGGTTTTAGGGCAAAAACATATTTTTAAAAGGCCTTCACCATCCACAATAATTTGTCCTCGGGCGGACTCCTGATACTCAGCTCTTCCAACAACATATTCGATACCTTGCTCCACCAATTCTTCCTCAGTTTTTCCAATGAAACTTATTTCAGGGATGGTGTAAATTCCATAGGGAAACTGTTCTGGAAAATGGGCGTGGGGGATCATAAGTGCGTGACAAACTGCAAGCCTTCCTTGCTCAAAACTGGAAGAAGCAAGACTTGGAAACCCTATGACATCGCCTACGGCGTAGATGTTTGGACATGAAGACAGGTAATTTTTATCTACTAGTATATGGCCTCGCTCGTCGGTTTTGATGTTCACAGACTTGAGATTAAGTTTTGCCGTTTGTGGCACCCTTCCCATGGCATAGAGGGCGACGTTTCCTAAAATAGTTTTGCCGGATTTTAATTTTGTCTCAACTTGGCCAGGTTTCAATATTTTGACGGAATCCAGCTCTTCACCCAATAGTAATCTACAGCCCTGACTGATCAGGGATTTTTTCAAAGCTTCTGTAATTTCCGAATCTATAAAAGGAAGGATTTCTGATTTCTTGTCTATGAGCGTTACCTCCACCCCAAGAGCTGCAAACATGCTGGCATATTCGCAGCCTATGACACCGCCTCCGATGACAGTGAGGGAGTCCGGGATGCAATTAAGATTCAAAATGCTGTCGGAATCACAAATATTAGCATGGTCAAAAGGAACCAGGGGAGGGTGAAGGGGGTTTGATCCGGTTGCGATGAGAAAGAGTTTTCCCTCCAATACGATTTGCCCACCTTCACTGGTGGCAACGTTCACGTGGGTGGAATCAATGAAGTTTGCAAATCCATTATAGACGCTGACACCGTTTGAACGGATTTGTTGAGCGATGATTTCATTTTCATTTGTTGTGACTTTGTTTTTCCGGGCAGAGAGTTCCTGAAAGGTAACGCCCTTTTTAATCGCCTTTCTTGTGAGATCAGTTCCAGAGAGTCTAAACGTAAATATATTATAGATGCTTTCCCGCAAAGCTTTAGAGGGGAGTGTTCCTGTATGGATGCAAGCGCCCCCAAAAACGGTTTCCTTCTCAATAAGTGCGACGCGCTTTCCACACTTGGCGGCGGTGATGGCTCCTCTTTGACCCGCTGGGCCTGAGCCAATAACGATTAAATCAAATACTTTCATATCCTTATTCTATCTTCTGTTACAAGTCATCACAAGCCAACTCGGCGTCAGGGGGTTGACATCCCCGCAGGCAACAACGAAACTAGACCAAAGAGGAGGCTTTCGATATGCGTAATGTATTAATTGGTATTGGTGTGGTTGTAGGCATCGTTCTCATCGTTGGATTGATTTACATGGGATCATACAATGGGCTTGTTTCTAGGCAAGAAAATGTGAATGAAAAATGGAGTCAGGTTCAAAATGATTATCAAAGGCGAGCAGACCTCATTCCCAATTTAGTCAATACCGTAAAAGGTGTGGCAAACTTTGAAAAGGACACACTCACCGCAGTTGTTGAAGCCCGCGCAAAAGTTGGAACCATGCAAGTGGACAAGAATGTTCTCAATGACCCTAATCAGTTTAAGAAATTTGAAGCGGCTCAAGGACAACTTAGTTCTGCCTTATCTCGATTGATGGTTGTCATTGAAAAATATCCCGAACTCAAAGCTACTGCCAATTTTTCAGAGCTTCAATCACAACTCGAGGGGACAGAAAATCGCATAACTGTGGCAAGGAGAGACTTTAATTTATCAGCACGGGAATACAATACAGCTATTAGGACTATGCCTACCAGCATCGTCGCTTCTATGGGTGGATTTAAAGAAAGACCATATTTTGAGTCAGCTCCAGGGTCTGAGAAAGTTCCGGAAGTTAAATTTTGAACTTTGTAAATCGTCTTCGACTAAAATCTCCTAAGCATTTTCTCTCCAAAAAGGAAGAAGGTCTCCTTTCTACCCGCATTGACGCCTTTGAGAAGGCCACAGGTTGTGAGTTGGTTTTTCATTTTAGGAAAAATCTGGGTGAAAAACCTCTTCACCGAGCTGAAGAATTATTTTTTCGTTTTGGTTTAGATAAAACTAGTCACCACGCGGCCATATTGGTTGTGCTTAGTTTTAATGACCGGAAATATGCAGTCTGGGTAGACTCTCACGTTAAAAAACATTCTGATGATAAGTTATGGACTGAGGTTGGCGACGTGATTCGCAATCACATGACAAAAGGGGAGCGGTTGAATGCCCTGACCTCGGCGATGGATTTGGCGCAAAAGTCATTGAAAATTGAGAATCCCAAAAGTTCTGGGGATTTTAAACAGAGTCTTTCTAACAAACCAATCACAGAGGAATAATGAAAAAGATAGTTTTTCTTTGTCTCTTAGGTTTTTCTCTTTTGGGCCATTCGGCGGAACCAAAAAAAATACCTCCGCCTCCTCAAGAATTCGTCTACGACGAAGTTGGATTACTGACCCTGGATGAAGCATCGGCGCTATCGAGAAACCTTTTTCAGTTCCAACAAAAATCTGGTCATCAAATTGTTGTTGCGATTTTTTCTTCTCTAAAAAATGAAGCCTTTGAAGATTATATTAATCGGGTGTTTCGAGAATGGAAAATTGGGGACAAAGAAAAAAACGACGGAGCACTCATTGCCATTGTGCCCGATGATAGAAAATTTCGAACTGAAGTGGGCTACGGTTTAGAATCTGTTTTAACCGACGGGTACACTTCTAATGCATCAAAAGAAATATTGGTTCCTGCGTTTCGGCAAAAACAATATTATGCAGGGCTTATGGCCTTGGTTCAAAATTATGAGGAAAGACTTGGTGGTGCACCGGGCGGAGAAGCTGCGCCTTATCAAAGTGCACAGCCGAATTCTTCAGGTCAGAAACACGGCCTTTGGAATATTTTTATCATTTTTTTATTCCTGTTTATATTTCTCCGCGGCATAGGCCGATTTTTTCTTGCTGGTGCTTTGTTAGGTTCCAGACGCCGGAGTGGATGGTTTGGCGGAAGTGGTTTTGGTGGTGGAGGTTTCGGCGGCGGAGGTGGATTCGGCGGAGGCGGCGGATTCAGCGGCGGAGGTGGATCTAGCGGAGGTGGTGGATCCAGTGGCAGTTGGTGATTCTGTCATAGAAAAATTTATCACGAAGGACGGAACTGTTCGAGCAGCAGCGGTCATCGCCACTCCAGTCATTCAAAAAATGCAAACCATTCATAATTCATATCCAGTTGCTACCGCGGCATTGGGGCGGGCCATCATAGGTGCGGGACTCCTTGCAAGCTCCATGAAAAAAGACGGGCGCCTCAGTTTCCACTTTAAAGGGGACGGTCCCTTGGGACAAGTTTTCGCCGAGGGAGATGCAGACGGGTCCGTGAGAGGTTTTGTTGTGAATCCACAAATTACGCTGCCAAGTAAAAACGGAAAAATAGATGTGGGTGCGGGAGTTGGTAAAGGTTTTCTCACTGTTGCCACATCTCACCCCTCAGAAAAGCAGCCTTACACAGGTTCTGTCGAATTACAAACCGGTGAAATTGGAGATGATATTGCCTATTATCTTTATCAATCCCAACAAGTTTCATCGGTGGTTGCGCTAGGTGTTTTTGTTGAGCCGGACGGCAAAGTCAGCGCGGCGGGTGGAGTAATAGTTCAACTTTTGCCGGGTGCCGCTGAAAAAACTATTGCCACTCTTGAACATCGAGTGAAAAAAATGCGTTCCATTACTGAAATAATATTATCCTTTAAGCCTGACGCAATTGGTCCAGTGCACCTAGCGGCAGAAATTTTGGAAGACTTCGAGTTTAGAAAATTGGACCATCCTTTGGTGATGAATTATAGTTGCCATTGTTCCTTGACCAGAGTCGAGCGGGCATTACTCTTACTTGGTCCTGTGGAAATTGGTGCGCTCATTGAAAAAAATGAGCCCGCTACAGTCAATTGTGATTTTTGCGGACAAAGGTACAGTGTATCCCAAGATAATCTAAAACTACTCCTTACCGCCTCTAAATAATCTGGAAAAATTCCGATGATTTAGCATGGGTTTTTACACAAGAAAAATTTTATTTGGTTTCCTTCTTAGTCTCATTGGAATTTCCGCAAGTTTTGCATGGTATCGGTATGATTTAAATAAATTCAAAACAAGTGACACCGTAGGTAAAAAAATAGTAGCAAGACTTGGCTTTGCCAAAAATGAAGTCCAGAAGAAGCAAGCTCAGCGCGTGATTTGGCAGAAAGTGAACGAAGACGAATCGCTCCACTCTGGTGAGGCGATACGCACGGCCGCAGACTCCGAAGCTAAAATTATATTCAATAGCGGAGCACAAATTGAGATGGATCCAGATAGCGTTGTGGTTATTGAGGAGTCCGGAGACAAAATTAATTTGGACTTTGTGAAAGGAAATTTACTTTTCAAGGGTGGGGATCCAAAAAATTCTCAGCTAGGCTTGAAATCTGGAAATACAAATATTGCCCTTGGAAATGCAGACATGACTTTCAATAAGAATCAAGGCGGTACCGGCATTGATGTGCAAGTCCTCCGCGGAACCGCCGAACTAAGTCAAAATGGTAAAAACGTCACTCTGGACAAGGACAAAAGTGGCACCGTCGATGAAAATGGAGTTAACGTTGCCAATAACTTTTTTAAAATAAGATCTCCCACTGCGCTTTCTAAATCCTATATACGCACTGATAAAAAAGATCCGGTCATTTTTGAGTGGGAGCCGGTTGACGTTAACTACGATGTTTATTTGGAGATTGGAAAATCTAGAGACAAAATGGAGCGCATGATTCCCAAGGTTTCTGGTAAAGCTGGCTACATTTCCACTCAAGTAAAACTGGGCACGTATTTTTGGAGACTTGTAGCTATTGATTCCAAAGACCCTAAGAAAATATACTCCTCAACTCCAACTAAATTATCTGTTGCGGCAGAAATCCCCCCTCAACTTGTTTCTCCACTCAAAGATGCGGTGACCACCAATTCACCAGAAACAAAGAAGCTCCCTCTCAGATGGACAAATCCATCGCGTCTAGAGAAATTGCACGTGGAAATTTCCAAGGATCCACAGTTTTCTAAAAATAGTTACAGTGAAGTAGTGGATGCAACCGGAGTGCATCAAGCTGACCTTACTGATGATGGAACGTATTATTGGAGGGTGATTGGATTTAGGCCAGGCACAACAAAAGAAGTAAGCAGTGACTCACGAAAGTTTATTTTTACAACTAAATTTAGACTTATCCCACCTGAGCTCAAGGGGCCTTCAGAAAATTCTAAAGTTTCACTGCAAAGTGTACAAAGCGGAAGTGTGTTTTTAGCTTGGAACGCTGTGATGGGCGTGAATCAGTACAACGTTAAGGTCATGGATGCATCAGGCAAAGTGTTAGTGGAAAACAAAGTCAATGACTCCTCCCAAGTCAAGTTCACACAATCACGTCCAGGCACCTACAAATGGATCATTACCTCTATTGATTCAGCCGGCGTGGAATCTTCTCCAAGCCCTGTCAGAAAATTTACAGTGGAGGATCTTCCTACTTTAAGTTGGGCCGACGGAAAACAACAGGAGAGTTATTTTTATACAACG
>JBBQPV010000071.1:0-7891 GCA_038216925.1 Bdellovibrionia bacterium | reverse complement strand
GTTACACCTTTTTTTTGTGCAGAACCAGGATCATCATTGTTGGCCCAACCAATTCCCGCTCCAATTAATCCGTTTATTGATACGTCTACGCCGGTTAAAGCCCGGATGTTGGGTTTCCAGAGAACATGATAAGAGCTGTTGATTTTACTTTGAATATCAATGGAGTAAGAGGGCGCATCTACATAGGCGCGCACGGTCATTAACTTGTTACTAAATTCATTAATTTCTGTAGCGTGGCTAGTTACGCTAATCAGCAATAAAAATATAATCATTTTCGTCATAAGTAGGTCAATGGTATGTCAGAAGAGAATTTATGAACAACTGAAATTAATTAAAGTCAGGCAGATCCTGTTTAATGTTAAAAAAATCCTTCCAGGGATCTTTTTTTAACGATTTTAAACGAGATTCAATGTTTTTCACAGTGAACTGATCAGCACTTTTAATTTTGGGTAATTCTTCCCACGTCACCGGAGTTGATACAGGCGCCCCTGATTTAGCGCGGGTGGAAAAAGGAACTACGGCGGTGGCACCTCGACCATTCCTTAAATAATCGATAAATATTTTACCTTTTCTTTTCTCCTTTGACATATTGGAGAGATACTCATCGGGAAATTCTGCACTTATGGCCTCGGCGAAAGCTTTAGTAAATGCTTTAACTTCCGTCCACTTTTTGACTGGATTTATAGGAGCCACAATATGGAGACCCTTGCCGCCCGTTGTTTTTACAAAACTTTTGAGTCCGGCTTGCTGGAGACGCTCTCTAATACGAAGGGCCGCCTTGATAACTGCCTCCCAATTCACGCTGGGGTCTTGATCTAAATCAAATACTATCTCATCGGGTTTTTCAAAGTGGTCTATTCTTGTCCCCCAACTATGTAGTTCTAGAACTCCCATTTGCACAAGGCTGATTAAGCCCTCAAGAGAATCTATATAAATGTACTCACCAGATTTTCCGTTTTTAACAAAACGTTTATTAGCGGGGCCAGCGTTTTTTGAAGTTTCGTGTTTTTGAAAAAAACAAAATTTTTCATGGCCATCTGGACAACGGACCACAGCCAGCGGCCTTTTAAGAAGGTGGGGAAGTATCCATTTTTTTATATTAACGTAGTACTGAGCCAATTCTCCCTTGGTGATATCTGGGGTAAATAGAATCTTATCACTTTTGCTGATGTCCATTCCAGAAAAAGTAGAAGAGGAAGTAGAGGTCGCTTTTTTGGTTGGTTTCATTTGTTTTACAGGTTTCTCTTTTTCTAACTTCACGTCTTCCGCCTTTTTATCTTGTCTAAGCCCCATAAAAACCGCCTGCCTTAATAATTTATGCGCGGTCCAGGTGGCAAATTTAATTTCAGCTACGAGTTTTGGTTTTACCCAAGTGATTTCATTTTCTTTCCCTATTTCTTCATGGGGATCTTGGATTGCAGGACGATTATTAATTGTAATGCCGTCTAATTTTTTCTTCATGTCTCTGATGCCTTTAACATCAAAGCCAGTCCCCGTGCGGCCCGCATATCTCAGTTTTCCACCGTGATGGGTCGCAAGAAGCAAGGAACCAAATCCTACCCTGGACCCGCCAGGTTTAGTAAATCCCACGATGACAAACTCTTGCCTTAACTGGCATTTTACTTTGACCCAATCGTGACTTCGGGAATAGACGTAGCCGCTTTCGGATCTTTTAGAAACAATTCCCTCTAAACCTAATCTGCACGCATGATCAAAAAGTTTTTGACCGTTGCCGACTACGTGCTCACTAATACTAATATGAGCATAGGACTTCGAGGATTTAAGAATGGTTTCCAGAATTTTTTTTCTTTCTATTAAAGATAGGTCTTTGAGATCTTTTTCATCATGGGAAATTATATCAAAAACATAATACATGAGGTGCTTTTGTCTGTGCTCTCGGAAAGCATTCTGTAACGCTTGAAAGTCGCTATGTCCCTCGGGCCCCGGGGCAATGACTTCACCGTCTAAGATTCCGTTTTCAATTTTTAGCGTTGCGAGCTCTTCGGCGATGTTTTGGAGTTTATCTGTCCAGTCCAAGCCGTTTCTGCTGAAAAGTCGAACCTGGCCGTTTTCAATCACCGCGATTATTCTATATCCATCAAATTTAATTTCGTGGATCCATTCCTTTCCCTCAGGAACACTGTCTACAAGGGTGGCCAATTGGGGCTTAAAATTTGAGGGTAATTTAAGAGTTTTAGCTGACGGGGTGACGTGTGCTTTTTCCTTTCTTTTTGGTTTTTTTCCCTTGGAAATTTGCTCCATTGTTCTACCGCTAGAGACACTGGTCACTTCCTCGGTGACGGGCTCGGTACTTTTTAAACCGGGTTCATTTTTCTTAATCAGAAACCACATATTCTTTTCACCCTGAGAATTCCAAGATCTTACAAGCGTCCAGGTTCCCTTAAGACGATTTCCTTTTAATTTAAAAGTAATTTTGCCTTTTTTTAATCCCGTACCAGGATCTTCAACTGGTTCCCAAGAGCCTCGGTCCCAGAGCATAACAGTGCCCCCGCCATACTCTCCCTTGGGAATAGTTCCTTCAAAATGACCGTACTCCAAAGGATGGTCTTCTACTTCCATTGCCAGTCGTCTTACGCCTGGGCTGGTACTTGGACCTTTTGGTACAGCCCAGCTTTTTAATACGCCGTCATATTCCAATCTGAAGTCAAAATGTAAATGTGATGCATCGTGTTTTTGAATATAGAATCGTCGGCCAGTTTTTGAACTGGCAAGTTTTCCCTTGGGTTCCGCTGTGACTTTAAAATTTCTTTTTTGGTTATATTTCTGCAGTCCCATTTAAGCAGATTTTCCTCTTCCCTTTTTTTCTACACTTTTCTTAAGTAGACTCATGAAATCGACAACTTTACCTTCATCGGCATCATCAGACTCCACTTCTGCATCCTCTATTTCTTTGCCCTTAGCGTGTTTACCCTTTTTGACTTTATCGGTGATAAACTTACGTAGGTCCTCCTGATATTCATCATGGTATTGTTCTGGTTTCCATTTCTCCACCATCTGATTAACCAAAGTTTCAGCCATTTTTAATTCACTGTCTTTGAGTCCCAGTTTTTTTACATTTGAACGTGGAAGTCCTTTTGAGACTGGTTTTTTTAACTCATGGGCAAATCTCAGGATCTCTAAAATCATGTGCTCATCGCTGGCAATAACAGCACACAGATGTTGTTTTCCTTGCATAACTATTTTGGCTATTCCGATCTTTCCAGTTTTCTTTAATGTTTCTCGCAACAGCATATAACTTTTTTCTGCCTTACCTTCAGGTTCTATAAAGTAAGGTCGTACAAAAAAGGTCGGGGCAATTTCTTCTTGTTCAATAAATGCCTGAATCTCAATTGTCTTTGTTGCTTTCACATTTGCTTTTTTGAAATCTTCATCAGTAATGATCACATAGTCATTTTTCTTATACTCGAAACCTTTTACGATCTGGCTCCGAGACACTTCTTTTGTGGTGTTTCCATTTGTGGTTTTATATTTGATGGGGGACATGTCTTTTTTATCTAGCATGTGGAAATGGATTTTATCTCCCGTTTCCATGGTCTGGAGACTTATGGGGATATTGACCAAGCCAAAACTTATAGTACCTTTCCATGCCGAGTGTGCCATGAAGGATAGTTTTGCAAAACCGAGGCCCACACAAATTTTACCTAGTGTAGGTATATTTTTAAGATGGAGTGACTGACCGTCGCAAAAAACAACACACGACTACGGACTTTTAAGCTCCGTGCCTGTAGTTTCAGAAATGATGTCTTTTAGAGACTCAATCTTGAGATCGGTAGTTTTAATATAGGCTAAAACTAATTTCAGTGCTTCAACAGTTTGTGGATGGATATCATGCATCAAAATAATTCCTCTCCCTTCAAGTATCATCTGTTTTTTGACCCGAAGGAAAATACTATGGGGATCGTGGTCCGCCCAATCAAGGCTATCAACATTCCACATGACGTGAATCATATTTTCTTTTGCAATGAGAGCCCTAGCGGCATGACCACAATCACCGTAAGGACAGCGAAATAAAGTTGGAGCTTCCCCGATGTGTTTTTCAAATACTTCTTTTGCCTGAACCACTTCTTTATGAAGTCCGATGGCGTCTAATTTAGAAAAATGTGCGTGGGTATAAGAATGCAGTCCCCGGTAAAATAGTGGGTGGTTAAGAAATTTGATGGTCGTTAATTCTTGAACGGGTTTTGGAAACCACGCAATATTTTCTGCTAGCCAAAAAAACGTAAGCGGAAACTTTTCTTCGTTCATGATGGTCATGATTTCATGAGAATAAATTGGATGGGGTCCGTCATCAAAAGTCAGAGAAAAAACACCCTTTTGAAAATGATCACCATTAATATTTCCACGCTCGTCACTGCTTGGAAAAATTTGGGAGGGATGAAAGTTACCCGTACTCACGGCTTCTGCGGACATTCCCAATTCATTGTATGCGGTGCGGAGATCTTTGGTGTACTCAGACTTATGTGCGTCGAATTCTGCCTCGCCCACTTCTTCACGTACAGCTAAGGCTTTGTCTAATTCTGAATCGTAATTTTTAAGATATGAATTGGAACAACCGAGACCGAAACAAACTAAAACTAGAACCCCCAGATACTTCATGTACACCCCCGTGTTACTCGGGAATATACTCGGAAAACCTAGGGCATCAACAAAAGAGTGGGAAAGAAAAATTACTTGTAGAAAGTTCAAAATCTTTTGTAAGACGGGGACAGAACGCCCCCGGGAGAGTCCCGGGGGCAGTGCATAAAATAATTAGAACATAAAGTTTATGGCTAAGTAGGGCAAAACAGTATCGTAAGTTAGATCAGCAGTGGCCCCAGTACTGGTTTTTGAATACTTCACTTCTCTGTAAATAAGTTCAGGACCTATGCTGACCGATGAAGCAACCTCAAACAGGTATCCAAGAGCCACTGAAAATCCCGATCCCCCCGTAAAGGAGGTTGTCGTGTTTCCTCGAACCCTGTCGTACTGGCTGGAAAAGTAATAAGAGAAAATCATAAAGATGTTTTCTGTTACTAATCCTAAGGAGCCTCCATATGATCCATAGGTGTCCTTATCCGAGTTACTTCCGCTGTTGGTTTTACTGTCGTAATCATATGTGACGCCCAAGTAAAACGGAGAGCCCTGAAACACATATCCCAGGTCCAAATTTCCTAAAAGCCGGGATGTCTGCGTGGTGGTTCCGGAGTCCTTGGTGCTCTCATAGAGATACATAACAGAAGGCATGAATTGCCAGCCTGAATGTCCTCCACCGCCGCCTCGGCTCATGGCCATTGATGTTTGAGAAAAGGACAAACCCATTAGCATTACGAACAATAGTTTTTTCATCGCGCCTCCTTGTGTCCTTATAGTGTGTTACAAGTTTTATCCGGTGGCAAGTCAGTGTTAATTATTAACTCTTAATGAATAAAGATAGGCGACGCCAAAACTAAATGCTTTAAAGTCGCACTGGCTATAGCTTCCAGTACCTTTAGCCAGGTTACAGAAATGTTCTCCACATGGGAAGGTGGACGAAGATTGGTGTAAATAGGTGTAGGCTTCAGTTTCACCGCTGATCATTCCGCCAAGTTTAGGCAGTATGGTTCCCGAATAAAAATTATAAATGGTTTTGATGATAGGTAAAGTAGGTTGTCCAAATTCAAGGACAATGACCTTCCCATCAGGTTTTACTACACGAGCCAATTCTTGCAGTGCGGATTTCATGTTGCTGACATTCCTCAATCCAAAACTAATAGTGGCCACGTCAAAGTTATTATTGGGGAATGGAAGATTCTCCACGTCAGCAAATTTAAAAAATACCTGACTGCCCGCTTTTTTCCCTCTTTCTCTCGCAACCACAAGCATCTCTTCTGAAAAATCAATGGCGGTTATGTCTGCTTTGCCGACCGCGGCCTTTTCCATCATAAATGCAATATCACCGGTGCCGGTGGCACAGTCTAGAGCCCTCTGTCCCGGTTGGAGGTTTGCCGCTTTTATTAATTTCTTTTTCCAAAGGAGATGGGTCCCAAGGGAAAGTACCGAATTTGCTAAATCATATTTACCCGCAATTTTATTAAACATATTTTGAATTGTCTGGGGCTTTTGGGGAGTTATGTCCTGAGGCACTATAGTTCCTTTCCAAAATGGGGAAGTAGCACCTTAAGGGCGCTTACAATTTCACCAAATTCTTGAGAATCGATGGCTTGGAACTCGTCAGACCTTGCAGCTTTCACGTCATCATGCACTTCAATAAGTAACCCGTCAGCTCCAGCAGCGGCGGCAGCAAGTGACATTGGTTTGACCAGGTCTTTTTGACCAGTTCCGTGGCTGGGGTCAACAAATACGGGGAATGGACAATTCTTTTTTAAATAGGCCACCGCAGTCAGGTCTAAAGTGTTCCGAAACCTAGTTTCAAAGGTTCTAATTCCTCGTTCACATAAGATAACTTTCTCATTTCCCCCTTTGACTAAATAATCGGCGGCGCCAATCCATTCGTCAATGAGGGCCGAAAATGCTCGTTTGAGTAAAACCGGCTTTTTTGTCTGCGCAAGTTCTTTAAGGAGTTCGTAATTATACATATTTCTGGCTCCCACTTGGAAAACGTCCACAGTTTCCATAAGAGCCTCGATATGCCGAGGATCAGTTATTTCAGTAAACACCGGTAATCCAACAGTGCTTTTAACCGCCTTGAGAATGGGCAATCCCTGGAACCCCAGGCCCTGAAAGTTACCGGGACTTGTACGCATTTTAAAAAGTGCGCCTCGTAGCCCATGCGCGCCCATCTCTTTTAAATTGGCTGCCGTTTTCAGAAATGTAGGTTCCGAATCTATGGAGCAGGGGCCAGCAATAAGACTAAATTTGGCTTTGGAATAAAAACCGGATTCTTGTGACATTGCCGTAAATTATGCTAACTTCCGTGCCGTGGTCAACCTGGTAAAAGAAGATATGGAACTGTTCATAGAGGCTGGAGCCATTCTCGGCGACGGCGAGGGTGGATATTGGCTTTTATCCGGCCCAAAGCCTGCGGAGAATTCCCTGGTTGATTCTGGAGCATTAGTTCTGTGGCTACAGGATTTTGAAGGAGTTCCTACAGCATATTCCTGCAACGATTACTGGAGATGGGATTCTAGTACTTTAGAGGAAAAGCTGTCTCATTGGAAAGGGACAAAACCGAATCTAGGCAACCCATCAGAACAAAAATCATTATTCCAAGAATTTTTCAATCAAGCAAAAGGCAAGATTGCCGAAGGCAAAATATCAAAAGCCGTGCCTTATTCATTTAAATCTTACGAACACACACTTGACCCTGCGGAAAAAATCTATCTCCTCAAAAATCTTTTGAATTTTTCACAGAAAACAAAATCATATCTTTACGGATTTTGGAACAATGACAGTGGATTTATTGGTTCCACTCCAGAAATACTTTTTAAAATTAAGGACGGGGTGATTTGCTCAAAGGCCTTAGCAGGCACTCGTTCAAATAGTCAAAATCCTGAATTGTTATTCAAAGATGAGAAAGAGTTAGCTGAGCATGAATTTGTCATAGAAGGAATTGTGTCTCGTTTGCAAGATTTGGGACTAGTGGAAATTGGCGAAACAAAACTAAAAACGCTACCAAAATTTTCCCATTTGGAAACACCCATTCAGGTAAAAAACTCTACTGCAGATTTTTATAAAATCACAAGGCGTCTTCATCCTACGCCGGCTTTAGGCGGATATCCTCAGACAAATGCGGCAGAACTTTTGAAAAATTTTAATGACAAACTTCCCCGAAAAAATTTTGGGGCGCCCTTCGGACTAAGTATTAAAAATGAAATTGATTTATGTATTGTGATGATTCGGGGTTTACGATGGGCACAAAATCAAATTCAAATTGGTGCGGGTTGCGGTGTGG
>JBBQPV010000070.1:0-7896 GCA_038216925.1 Bdellovibrionia bacterium | reverse complement strand
AACGCCGTTGGATATCACTTCGTACCCAAGAAAAATCGCCGCTAATAGTCCCAATCCAACAAACAATTTTTGCATTCATATTATGATAACTGAAAATCCATACCCGGCAATAATTTTGTCGGGTCTAGGGGACCGTTATCCTCTAACGTGGCAACGGGATAAGTGGTTGAATACACCGCAAAACTTCCTGTGGGCTGATTATTTCCAGATTTTCCCATACCGCCAAAAGGCAAGCGGGAACTTGCGCCCACCGTAGACCTGTTCCAGTTCATCACACCCACCCGCGACAAATCAAAACACCGTTCAAACACTTTGCGGTCATTTGAAAACACTGAAAACGCCAAACCATAAGAAGATGAATTTGCAATCTGAATGGCTTCGTCCAATTCTTCCACCACATACAATGCTACATTTGGTCCAAAGACTTCGGTTTTCTGATAAATACTTTCAGGATCGTGCTTTCTCACCAAATTTATACTGGGAGTGACAAAGTATCCCTCTTTTTCAAGCTCCAGGGCTTTTCCTCTCATGATGGTTTCTGTATTTTCTCTTCCCGCAATACTTTGAAACCTTAAATATTTGTCCTGACTCTCGGCACTGATAAGTGGGCCCATGAAAGGATTTTTGAGGGGATCTCCAATAGTTATTTTTTTTGCTGCACCATGAAACGCATGGACAAATTTTTCGTAAATTGATTTTCTGATAATTATTCGACTGGTGGCAGAACACCTTTGGCCTGTGGTGATAAAACTGCCCACCAGAGTTTCATACACTGCTTTTTGAAGATCACAGTCATCCCACACAATAGCTGCATTCTTTCCCCCCATCTCAAGGGCAAGGATTTTCCAAAAATGGGTTAAGGTATCTTGTTTAATTTTAAAACCGGTTTCATATGAGCCGGTAAATAGAACTCCTTCCACCAAATCATGCATGACTAGCCGTCTTCCAATTTCTCCATTTCCTTGAACCACATTGAAGACGCCCTTTGGAAGGGCAGCCTTTTCAAATATTTCCCCTATGAGTTGCCCCACTCCAGGGGTAAGTTCACTGGGCTTAAACACAACGGTGTTTCCTGCAGCAAGGGCGGGAATGAAATGCCCATTAGGTAAATGACCGGGAAAGTTAAATGGCCCAATGACAGCCATAACTCCCCTGGGCTTAAATCGGAGAAATCCAGGAACGTCTCCAGCGGCCTTGTCAAACTTCTGCGTCTGAATTAAATCCAGCGCATCTGTAAGTGTAACGTCAATTTTTCCAATCATGGATTGAACTTCTTGTTTTGATTCCCACAGGGGCTTTCCTACTTCCTGAGAAATCATCTTGGCTAAATCTTCTGCCCGCTGAATATAGATTTCTTTTACCCGAAGAAGATAAGTTTTTCTTTGTTCAATAGTGAGATCTGCCCACGGTCGAAATGCTTTTTTCGCGGCCATACACGCCAGACCAACGTGCTCAAATTTGAATCCACCCTGAAATAAAATTTCCTTAGTATTCGCAGGATTTTTTCGCTCGATGGTTCCATTGGTTTGTAACGGTTTAATAAACTCGCCACCTATGAAGTCTCCTAAAAAGCTCATAATATTCCCTCAGAAATAGGAGTTAAAAACACTTTGTCTCCAGACACAACTCCTAAGATGGATTTCGTGCTGTCCGGCAAAATTATTTTTTTATCTTTCACATCAAAATAAGTCATACAAGCTCTAAATGATCCGGGAACATCAAGGCCCACCAGGGCAATGGCATCAAAGTGTCCCACTTTTCCGTCTACAATTTCATATTTTTTACATTTTTTGACCAGAGTAATTTCATCAAGATTTGCACCGTAGTGAGGACCACCGTCAAAAGGGTCGATTTGGTTCAAATATTTAAATCCAATCCCTTCTAATAAATGTTTTGCAGGCATTGTTGATAATCCAACTCGGCCGATCACGTACCTTGCTTTGGCGTCTAATACACAAGTATAAATGTCATCTTCAGGGAAAAGATTTTTTATAAACTCTTTATTCTGCCTGGAAAGATAATCTGCTTCTGGATAGGGAAGTCCCGTAAATTTTCGTCCCAACGCTTCCCAAAACTCACTTCGACCGTCTCCACTTAGAGGTGGGGTTAATTCACATAATATCCGGCTTTCAAATTTTGCTCTGTGCATGCCCATGTATAAAAATCGAACCAGACTAATTTGCTTTCCTAGCTTTTCTGGCCGCCCTCGGTATTGATCACTCACAAGAAGGCCCCCAATTTCCGTTGGCCCGTCAGAGTCAAAACTCATCTTCAAAATCTGATGGATAAAGCCCACGCCTAGTTCTTTAGAGTATTTTTCTCTTTTTCTAATATCAAAATAGGTGTGTGGAGAATCTTCTGTTCCGTGCTTAGCCAAAATTAGAGACGTCCCTACCACTTTTTTTCTCTCTAAATCTTCTATAACAAAGAGATATTCACTCTCTTCAGCAGAAACACTTTCACCTCTAAAGGATTTTTGACTTCTCTGAATTTTCTCTGTGATAATTCTCTCATCCGGAGGCAAATTGAGAAGAGAAAAACTATTCGCCAGTTCTGAGATATTTAAGAGATCTCTCACTTCGACTTCTCTCAGCAGAAAATTCATAAGCAAAACCTTTTTACTGCCTCTGAGTAAAATTCAGACGCCAAGTCCAGTTGAGACAAAATATTATACTCATTTGCGGTGTGACTATTCCCAATACTTACTCCTGGACCGATGACCATGCATTCAACGCCTAAAGGTCGGTAGATGCTACATTCCGTCCCCGACGCCTTTGTTATTGGGGATTCAGGCAATTTTAATTTCTTAGAAATTTCAACGGCCCCCGTGATGAGTTCGGAATCAAGAGGAGTCATTGCCGAATTTGTCATTCTATCCGCAGTGAATAGGCAGCCATTTTTTTCCGCGAAACCTCCTAAGCGCTGCCACCAGGTTTCAATTTGTTCCGGTGTAATTTGTGGCGTGACTCTAAAGCTGACAGTTAGCTTTAAGCAGGTTTCCGTAGTGTTTAATACGCCAATATTTAAAGTTGGAGTTGGTGGTGAAAAAGCAGGGTTCTCAAAATTTAAAAATTCTCTTTCCAGTCTTTGCAGCTCTCGCACTAATTTAACTAATCGCATTCCAGAACCAACATGTTCTGATGGTAATATGAATCCAGGGTCTATTTCTATTTGCGCATACGATGGGACAGTGTTGGCCACCGTTCCGCCTTTCGCCACTAATAACCCAATGCCCTCTGGTAATTTTGAAATATACTCTATCATTTTTAAAATGGCATTTTCACCTAGATGGGGCGTGCTGGAATGCACTGCTTTCCCATGAAATATTTTTTCTTGTGTGGTGGCGGAATAGACGGCTTGATGGTCTTTGATAAAACTTAATTCTTCATCTAGAAACGGAATATCAAAAGTGCAGACCCCGTATCCGTTATTCGCGTAAACAATTTGAAGTTCACTGGGCTCTCCAATAATGGCCATTTTTGGATCTATAATTTTAGAAGACAAAAGAAGCTTTGAGCCTTCCATTCCCATTTCTTCACCAAAAGTTCCTATCAGCGCAAAGGGCCGGCGGAATCTCAGAGACGAATATTCTTTCAACGCTCGAAGTTTACACAGAAAATCAATTTTCACATCAGCGGTTCCTAACCCAAAAACTTTTCCATCCTTGAACGTCGCCTTAAATGGATTCTGATCTGTCTCTGACCAAGAGGCATTAAGCCCGGACTCAACGGTATCTAAATGTGTTTGAAATATAACTTCGTCTTTTTTATTGGAACTTTTCGGACGGGCAATCACATTAAATTGTCTTTTTCCTACCAGCTCTCCTTCTTGTAAAATCACACTAAGCCCGCTCTGGCGGCATAAGTCCGCAGCAAAAGTGGCAATTTCCTCGGACCCCCCTTTTGGAGTAGAATCAATGAGAATGATTTTTTTTATTAGTTCCTTAAAGTCCAAATTTAGCCTTGCGCCCCTTCTTTAAGACCTTCTTCTAACATGACCCTTACATCTTCAATATGTTTACTATTTAAAATCGCCGGTAACAAAAATCGCAACTTATACGGGCCGTGTCCGCAACTAAAAGCCAGTAACCCCTTTTTAAATAGTATCTGTAGTAGTTTCATCACTTTGTCTTTGGAGCCATCATAGGGGGTCATGGAAACCATTAACCCCATTCCTCCGTAACCTTGGATTAAATCTCGGCACGAACCTTCTTTTAGACCTTTAAGCATGTTTGTAAATTCTCGATGGATCTTTGCAATTCGGCCATCCTCACCCAAATAATTTTCGTTTATCAGCATATTTAATACTTTAAGACCTGTTTTTAAGGACACAGTGGAGGCCGTGTATGTGCCCGCAATAAGGCCAGGCTTTGGATTATACTCATTTGTATATAGAACTGCACCGCACTGGATAGTTTTAGCGATAGTCACAACATCAACATATTCACCCAAGTTAAACTTTTCAAACGCAAAAAGCTCTCCCGTACGGGCAAACGTTTGAACCTCGTCGGCCCAAATAGCTATTCCGTTTTCACGGCAAAGCTCAAAGAGTGATACAAAAAATTCTCTCGGCGCAATGTTAAACCCACCCTCACCCTGAATTATTTCAAACATGAAACAAGCAATGTCTTTTGGATTGTCTGCAATATGCTTTTTCATAGCGTCGAAAGATTTCTGGGGAGATTTGGGATCATCGGGGTGATAAAACGGAATGTACAAGACCTCTTTATATTCCGGCAAACCTTGACGGTACTCGGGATTATCCGTGATCTCTGCCATCATGGTGGATCTACCGGCGAAGGCGTCTTTAAACGCCAATATTTTCCGCGCAGGAGAATTTTTTTGCCTTACAATCTTTAAAGCATTTTCATTTACAATTGTTCCGCAAGTTCCAATCCATCCCTTTTTTAATCTGGATTTTTTTCCGGCGCGGCTCACTAAAAGGTCCAGTAACTCAACGTACTCTCTATTGGGTTGCAAGTTACCCTGCATAACAACGTCTTGCATGGCCGCACTCAGAGCAGCCTGTATAATTTCTGGATGACTATGACCAAAGAGGTGAATTCCAATTCCATTTATTAAATCAAGTTTAATAGACCCATCCATGAGTTCCACGTAGGGCCCACTGCCAACTCCACTTCCAATGTAAGGATAAAAAAGATTCCGGCCCCTAATATCCTGAGCAAGGTCCAAATATTTTTTATAACTCTCTAAAAGTTTAGGATCTGGAGGTCTCACCCCTGAAATTTCCATTTGAACCTGCGCCATAGCCGAACTCTGTTTTTTGGCTGTTTCTTCCAATATACCATTTGAAAAAAAATTATCCGCTAATGTCATGGTAAACCCTCAAAATAATTGCTAAACCGGGAGCCCGTGTTTAGACTCCTATATTATGCTCAAATTATTGTTTTTTCTCACACTGAATCTCTCATTTGCTGATAGCACTTTGCAAGAGGGCCTTGACGCATTTCAAAAAGGCGATTTTGATTCGGCGCATAAGTCTTTCGAACAGCTCTACAGTGAGCCGCAGATGAAGTTCACCGCCCTATTTAATCTAGGGAACGTTGCAGTGAAACAAAAACAAGGCGGTTTGGCCCTTGCCTACTACCGGCGGGCCCAGCTTATTAATCCTCGGGACAAAGACCTGTCTTACAATATGAGCTTCGTAAATCAACAATTTAAGCTGAGTCCACCTGCGGGTAACATCAGCTCATATGAAATTTTAAGGCAAAATATTTTTACCATTTTCACGTTTAATGAGGTTGCAGGTGTTTGCCTTATCGCAATGATTCTTTTTCTCATGTCTCTCTATAAATTTCTTAAAGCGCGAAAGCTCAGCGAGGATAAACCCCTTCCATCTCCCGCGCTTTTCATTTGGGGTTTGATGTTTATCGCCCTTCTATCTTTAAGTATCACTAAGCTTATAGATTGCTATACTGCTCGAGCCACTGTGATTTCAAGCAAAACCGAGCTTCGCAGCGGCCCTACGGAAACCAACGCTGCTTTGATGGAACTATCTGAGGGCACTGAAGTTTTTATTAATGACTCTGCTTCTAATACTTATGGCATGTGGAAGCAAGTGACAGTTCCAGGCAATTTGACGGGATGGGTTTTGGATAAAAATTTGATGCAAACAACAGGAGAGGGGCCCTGGTGAATTTTCTCTGGGAAAATATTTTTAAAAGATTTGAAAAAGAACAGAGCATTCTTTCCGTGCTTTCCAAAAATATTTTATTCAGAAACCTAAATAAAAGAGAGCTGCGGTTTATAGAAAAAATTGTTCACATAAGAAAGTACCGCGCTCGAGAGGTCATATTCAGACAAAATGAAAATGGCGTGGGAATGTACATCATTGTTAAAGGCAAAGTAGATATCAGCGTCATAGATGATATCTTGGTTGAAAGATCACAAGAAAAAGATGTTGTTATTACTAGACTAGAGGCCGGAGATTTTTTTGGTGAGCTTTCTTTGGTTGAGGATTCTGGTAGGCGTTCCGCTACATCCATTGCGGCTGAGGACACGGTTCTCATTGGATTTTTTAAACCAGATCTATTGGAGATATTAGAGCGAAGTCCATCAACTGGTGTAAAGGTCGTGTTCAGACTGGCAGAGGTTCTTGGCAGAAGGCTCAAAGAAACTACAGATAAAATAACTCAACTGAAAAAAGAAATAAGACTAGTCAGTGAGCTTCAAGGTTTTCATAAATGAACCTAGAGGTAATAAGACAGAAAATCATTGTCCGAGAAAGACGAGTACGGTTACTTGCCGTTGCCCTGATCATCGCATTTTCTATGACAGTGCTTCTTGTCATCCCGGGCATGCTCAGCGCGTTTCTCATCGCATTTGTGATTACTTTTATTTTTAAGCCGATTGTTAACTTTTTAGAACGGCGTGGTTTAAATAGGACGGTCTCCGTCCTTCTTCCGTTTTTAATTTCAATGGGCCTGGCCATCGCACTGTCCAGTGCCTTTTTGCCAAAACTTTCAGAACAGATGGTGACCCTACAAACGGAAATCCCAGTTTATATGGCCAACGTTACGGAAATGACCAAAAAAAGTTCCACCAAATTAAATAATGCCGTATCTCAATATTACAAAATTAATGTGTTTGATGAAGCCACTGCTTTTTTACAGAGAAGCTCCAATCAATTGATGGCTAATGTTCCTAATTTATTGAGTACAACTCTGTCCACTCTGATATTGGCCCCCTTCTTCGCATTTTTCATGTTAAAGGACGGCCGCTCATTCATTCACCAACTTCTGGCGGTAGTGCCAAATAATCTTTTTGAGCTTTCCTTAAACTTGCAATTTCAAATCAATCAACAATTGGGCGGATTTGTACGGGCAAGAATTCTAGAATCAGCCCTGGTAGGGATGATTGTTTGGTTAGGGCTTCTTTTATTGGGATTTCCTTACGCACTATTTTTGGCCATCTTTGCGGGGATCACAAATATTATTCCTTATATTGGCCCCCTCATCGGAGCCGCTCCCGCAATAGTCATTGCATTAGGGAATCAGAAATCGGGATTCGTGATTGCCGTTCTTGCCGCCATTTATGTCGTTGCCCAAGTCCTCGATATGCTATTAGTTATTCCGCTAGTTGTTGCAAAGATTGTGGATCTTCACCCCGTGACGGTGGTTTTAGCCATCATTGTTGGTGGTCAAATAATGGGCATCTTAGGCATGATCATTTCAATTCCTGTGGCTAGCATACTAAAGCTCACTTTTACCGAGTTCTACCACCATGTTGTGGACTTTCGAGGCTAAATTTTGTAGAGTTCTTCCATGGTAAGGTCTCTTTGGCCCATTAAAATTCTTGTGCTTTTACTAACCCTGCAAAGTGCTTTTTGGATGTCTGGTTGCGCTTCAACCCCTACAGGGGATCCAAATTCTGCCGA